>JBGTHH010000463.1:0-4857 GCA_041746275.1 Pirellulaceae bacterium
AGCCCTACCATCGGCGTCGGATGGCTATGGACAAGTGAACTAGCGTCGCACAAACCTCCCGCTTTCAGTACGACCGCTGCACTTTCAACGTCGAATTCCTCGTGCAGTGCCTGCATCTCCTCAACGATCTTACGGACAACACGGTGGATTCCGCCCACTTCACGCGCGACGTAGGTAGTCGTACCTTCGATGAACACTCTCGTGGGCATGTTGTTGTCCAATGCTTCCAACTGGGCCAGGGACAGGTGATCCTCACTCGAATTGTAGGCGAAGTCGGAGTTGCGATCCGTCGATGATGCTGCTTACGATTCTAGTTGTCGCGTCTTGGCGTATCTCGATAGATTCAGGTAACTCACGCACGGACGCGCCGCGGCGGCAACACGGCGGGCAATTCGTCGTTGAAAATCCCACCAACTTGGCTTCCACCAAGTGCCGTAAAAAAGATGGATCGCAAAGCAATCTGTTGCGTCGAATTTCGCCTTACCTGTGAGACGGAAATCGGTCGCCTCGTGCAGCGTGAGTGGATAGAAGTATTTAGACGAGAGTACATCCATAGAACCCTGATCGGGAAAGTCCTTGTAAACGCGCGTGAGCATCAGCGGACCAGTGCTACTCAAGATCGACTCCTTTCGCTGATCGCAATCCGCGAATTCTGACAACCTGCGGATCAGAGTCCCGAAGAAGGGATGGCCAGGCACCGCCGCCATCAGAGCATTGCAAACGAGTTCCGGAACGCCCCAATGGTGCCCGTGGCTCGGCGGTTCTACTCCGAGAACACACTGGCGCCCGTCCAGCAAAGGGTCGATCGGTTTGCAGGACAGAAAGTCGAGATCGACGTACAACCCGCCGTACTTGTGGAGAATGAAATAGCGGGCGGCATCCGCTCGTTGGATTGGTTTAGGGTACGCGTCGTACGTGTCCAAGAACCACGAGTAATGCTTGGCAATGAGGTGCCGGTTGTCGACGTCCGTCCAAAGACGATATTCCCAGTTCGGATGATTTGCTCTCCAAGAAGCGACGTAGTTCGAAAACGCGTCGGGAACCTGACTGTCCTTCCAGGTTTGATGCAATACCTTGGGAATGTCCACGGTCTTACGGTCCTTGTTTTCGCCTCGTGCTAGTCAAGTGCTATCGTGTCCGAGTGACTGTCACGACCGTGCGAGATGGCCAGCCATCTTTGTCAGGGGCAAAGTTGACGCGTAGTAATGTTCTCGAGAACACGACTTCGATTTGCTAGTCATCGGCACACAAGCTGCACGCGATGAGCGTCTTGCTTGCGGCTTTTTTAGGCCGCCTTGCGGGCGATCACAAACTGGCTCTTGGGCATGAATTCGTCGAGAGTTTCGCGAACATCTTGCCCTTTGGGGCTTTTCAAGAGTTCGTTCCATGTCGCGGTCCAATTCGCCAAGAGGGGCTGCTCGGGTTCGTGCAACTTCTGCTTATCGCAGGCCCAGAACAGAATCCACCACATCGCCCAAAAGAAGCTTCTGTATCCGTGTGACTCGATTGATAGCCCGGCCTCAGAAACGATTTGGTCCAGTTCCTCGCGCCCAATGATGCGAACGTGGTTGGGCTTCTTCCAGTACGTTGGAGCCGCGATTCGCTTCTGAACGTTTTCGGACATTGGATCGGGAACCGTGATTAGATAACGAGCGTCCGGCTTGCCGACTCGAACCAGTTCCGAGAGAAACTGGGCCGGCTCATCAACGTGCTCAAGGACTTCCATGGCCATCACGCAAGTGGCGGTATTGTCCTCCAGGGGTAAGGGATTTGCATCGCTGACGATCGCCCGATGTGCGCGAGCATTGCTGGCCGCCAGTCGACGGTCGACACTTGCGATCACATCGGGCAGGATATCGACGGCGATCACTTCGGCACCTTGCCCCGCAGCAAACATGCAGGCTCCTCCGTTTCCGCAGCCCACATCAAGAACGGTATCTTCGGGACGGATTGGAAAACCGGTGACCAGTTCGCCCGTCTCGCGATCAAACCATCCGTTCAGTTTCGCGTCGTGAAGGCCACACTTTCCCCCGTCAATTTTCTGCTTCGGGTTCCAGTTCGAGAATCGTCGCAGTGTATTCCGGAGTATGTCAACCATGGCATTGGTCTCCAACGTAGCATAGGGGGAAGCCCGAAATCCGTGCGGGGCTGTGTGGGACTGATGTTCTCGCTGTGCCCACAGCAACTTGTCCGGCAGGTCGGGATACTCAAGCTGCGGGATACTAGGAGAATGATGCTATTACGTCAATTCAGCTTTGGTTCTTTATCTGCATTGGGCGGGCATTGCAGTTTGAGCTAGCTGACCGGGCTATCAATGCCACCAAGTTGATTTCGACACACAAGCGTCCAGACCGTCACGCCGGGAGAGGAGAACGCCGAGTTGCGAAGGTGTGGCAAACTTTAACGGCTGTAACTCATGTACTGAAGATTTCAGTTGTGTGGTGTCGAAAAAGTCAAGCGAAGTAAACCCTCGTTCACCTATTCGAGTTAGATTATCCATGGCGAATGCATCGGGACTTCTACAAACGCACTCACGCACGTCTGCAACTCCATCTGAGGCAGTGCCTTTGGAGAACAGAAGCAAGATTGCTGGCACCGCTGCCACTTATACTTCGACGCGCGCTGAAAAGCGTCTCGCTGCGGCGATCATCATCGGTGCCTTAATACTCGCGAGTTTTTTCGCTTCGCCGATTGTTTTAGGCCGCGTTCCGATCCATGGGGACATGGGATGGCATTTCTTGCCCGTTCGAGGATTATACGCCCAATGTTTGCAACGGGGAGATTCGTTTGATTGGATGCCGCAATTGTTCTGCGGTTATTTCCTCACCGGCGAGGGGCAACATGGGCCGTACCATCCAGCACATTGGTTGATGTACCGCTGGCTCCCCTTGGACATCGCCTTCTCTTTCGAGGTCTTCTTTCCCGTCATCTTGCTTGGCACGGGTATGGTCGTCTTTCTAAGGAGATACATCAACCTGCCGGGGGCATGCATGGGGGGTTTGTTGGCGGCGTTCTCGGTAACTTTCGTCGTTCATATGCAGCAGCCCTGCATCACGACCATTATCGCGCATTTGCCCTGGATGCTGACCGCGATCCACGCCATCGTGAACCCAACAACGCCACAGAAGCGACGATTGGCATTTGCGGCTGTCGCCTTGTTGACGGGATCCCAGATTTTGTTGGGACACCCGCAGGCGACCTGGTTCACGTTGCTGACCTCATCGCTGTTCGGACTGTACCTGCTCACGACGCAGCGGAAAGGTTGGAAGTCTTGGTTGACCGTTGGTGGTGCCATAACGTTGGGAATCTGCTTGGGAGCGGTTCAACTGCTGGCAACCTACGAACTCCTACAGACAACCCATCGTGCGACGGCTGATTTGTCTAAGCTCTCCACGGGGTCCGTTCATCCGACGAGTTTTCTGTTTGTGCTCTCCCCCTGGAAGGAATGGACTGCGTTCTTTCCTACCTACTACGGTGCCATTCCGCCAGTGCTGTTGTGCTGGTGGTGCATTGCTTGGCGTCAACGCCCAGATGCTTCACGGAGCGCGAAGACCACTCATCGCGCCGCAGCGTGCTGTGAAATCGGCGATCAGCACCGAGCCATCTTGCACTTGTTCGTGTGGGCTCTCTTGTGCGGACTGTTGACCGCCGTTTTGTCGATGGGTGTCGAGGGAAAGCTCTATTACCTGCAAACCATGCTCCCCCTTGTCGGTCGCTTCCGAACACCTGCCCGCATTTTGATGATACCTCATATCTGCGTGGCCATCATGGCCGCCATCGCATTTGCGCGGCTGGTGAGTGATGTCCGTACCGGTCAAAAAACTCCGTGGGCTCATCTTGCACTGCCTTGGCTGCCGGTCGTCATTTCAGCGTTATTCGCCGTGGGGGCGCTCTATTTTCGGGATTTCAACCCGCGAGGCGGCTTTCGATCTCTCCTGTTCCTTGGTCCGTTATATTTTATGAGTGCGGCGATCGCACTGACGCTGGCTGCTCGCGGACGTCAAATCGGACTCGGACTGCTCGTCGTGCTAGCGGTGGTCGATTTGGGAATCCACACCGTTGCGAACCCGACAAAGGGGAACTACCACTGGTCAAAGCTTCCAACCTACGAGGGTTACCTTGCTAGTCTCCCTCTCCCGCCGGACGTTGATTCTGGCCGCATCGTGCATGAAGGAAACCCTGGCGACTTTTTGAGACGCGTCAATCCGTACCTCTTGCTGGGCCACCGCGCCGCGAATGGTAACGCGGGACTCTATGTGAAGCGAGCGCTCGATTACCGCCATCTGAATACGCTACGAGTCGCTGAAACTGCCTGGTTCTGGCAACCCGGAAACGACGATTTGCGAGTGGCTGGCCTAGTGCCGCCGCCCGGTGGCGGTTGGTGTGCGGTGCCTGACCCACTGCCGCGAGTCCGGATGGTCAGCCACGTACAGTTCAGCGACGCGCCTGGAAAAGATCTGAAGAATATCGACGTGGACAAGACCGCGTTGGTCGCTCGTCCCCTCCAGTTGCCCGTCTCGGCTCCGGGTGCCGCCGAAATACTGAACGATCGCCCGGGCGAGATTTCGGTTCAGGTTGACGCGCCCGACAACCAACTCCTGATCGTTTCCGAGAGTTATCATCGCAGTTGGCAGGTAAGCCTTGATGGAAAACCCGCCCAACTGGAACGGGTCAACGGCGATTTCATCGGCTGTGTGGTAGGCGAGGGCACTCACCGTATCGATTTCGCTTTCCGCTGTGACAGCCTGAGACTCGGCAAGTTCCTGTCGCTCGCCAGCTTGGCGGTCGTACTAGTCGTTGCCGTTCTTCCATTGCGTGGGTGGGTCGGCAAACGTGAACCGCCTCGACTTGAGAAAA
>JBGTHH010000464.1:0-8889 GCA_041746275.1 Pirellulaceae bacterium
CGTGGTTCGCTCCGCGAACCAACGTCTCGTCAGCTCGGCATGCCCTAATTCGTAGGTTTTCCCAGCCGTGCGACCGCCAACCAATCACTGGCCAACCTCGTCTCCGAGGGCTTCCTCGAATTCCGCAAAGGCATCGGCATCTTCGTGCGCCGCGACGTCATCGAATACGACGTCCGCTCGCTGGTCAGCTTCACCGAGAAGGCCCGCGCCGCCGGAAAGAAGCTGAGCACCGAGCTGCTCACCTTTGGCAAGTTGGGACGATTAAATGGACCTGTCCTCGGCCCCCGCAGCCGGGAGCGCGGCGGACAGGAACAGAATCAGCAGGAAGAATGGTCTCATGAGATTCATGATCTGGGGCCTTAAAGATCGGGTTCACACGAGTTCTTTGATGATGCCGTCGGCTTCGCCCCCCTGGAAGTTGTCAGGGACTTTGACGCCAAGGACCTGGAAGTAGGACTGCCACAGGTTGCCCAGGCGCGTGTCTTTTTGGCTGAGATGGCCCTGATGTCTGACGCCCAGAGCCTTGCCTCCGAATAACATCGCAGGCAGCTCGGTGTTGTTGTGCGCGTTCAGCGTGCCGCCGCTGCTGCTCCAGGTGAGCAGCGTATGATCGAGCAGCGTTTCGTTGCCTTCCTTGACGCTCTTGAGCTTCTCAATGAAGTAAGCCCACTCAGCCGAGTACCAGGTGTCGACTTTGGTGAGCCACTCCAACAGCTTCGAGTCTTCGCCGTGGTGAGTCATCTCGTGGTAGTTGTACGGACATCCCAGGGAATTGAACGTGAAGGTTCCGTCCGACAAATCCATCCGGGGCATGTAGGAAATAACGCGGGTGCTGTCGGTCTGCAGTGCGAGCGTGATGACGTCATACATCAGCCGCTGATAGTTGCGATAATCGAAGGTGTCGCCGCGGCCCTGATTGGGATCGATCGCCTGCGTCTTGCCGAAGTTGATGGGATCGACTTTCGGCCGCGGTTTGGTCATCCAGTCGAGATCGGTCTGCATCTGCTGCTCAACCTGGCGGATCGAGGTGAAGTACTCGTCCAACTTCTGTTGATCGTTCTTGCCGAGCTTCGCATTCAGCCGCCTGGCGGACGCATCCACCATGTCGAGAATCGAACCTCGGCGACTCGACGCCTGTTTGCGGGCGGCGAGTTCCTCGGGTGTCTCGGCGCGGAACAAGCGATCGAAGATGACGTCAGGACGATTCTCGGCCGGTAGCGGAGTGCCGAATTTGGTCCAGGAAAGCGTGTGATCGACCGTGAGACCGAAGCCCGTGCCACGCCGAACTCCCAACACCATGGACGGGAATCGGGTCTCTTTGCCGATGGCTTCGGCCAACTCTTGATCACAGGAGACACGCAGCTTTGCTCCACCCGCACGCGTGTTGGTGCCGGTGAGAAAGGTCCTGTCGCCACCGTGTCCGCCGGAGTGGGTCAGTCGCAATCCGGAGATGATCGTGAACTCATCGCGCAGGTGTTCGAGCGGCTTCAGGATCGGTGTGACCTCCCAGTCCTTGCCAAAGGTCTTCGGGGTGTAGTCGCGACCGTTCACCCCCATGCCCCACATGCAGAAGACGGCTCGCTTCGGCCGCTCGGTTGCCGAGATGCCGCCGGCGTTCGCGACCGACTGGGACAGCGGGCTCATGCATTCGAGCCACGGGAGCGCGATGGCAACACCCGTGCCGCGGAGGAAAGTGCGGCGGGACAGAATCTTATTTTGAGTCAGCGTCATGGAGTTGGTTTCCCGTGGGTTGGATCGTTCTTTGTAAGACGGACTTCTTGTTTGTAGTTCCGCATTCATTTCGTCAGGAAAAGTCGGCTTCCGACAATCGCGTGAATGACCGAGTGGACTCGAAACTCGTCGTTCTCCAGTTGCTTGTAAATCTCGTCGACCGCATCAGCGTCAATGACTCCCACCGGACGCGTCAGCGCGTAGGTGAGTGCCGTGGTCACGAAGGCCCGGCCGAAGCGATCGCGCTCCGCCAGGAGTGCCTGCTTGTACTCCTTCAACGTTGAAAACGTGCGGCCTGACTTGAGACTGCCGCTGACGTCGAGCGGTTGCCCATAAGGATGTGGACGTCCCTCGCCATCCTGAGCCGTACTCCACGCGCCGATGGCATCATAGTTCTCCAGAGCCATTCCGTAGCCGTCGAGCGTGGCGTGGCAACTCGCGCAGGTCGGTTCCCTGCGATGGAGTTCCAATCGTTGACGCACCGTCCAATTCGCGCCCGCGGTGTTCGGCTGGATCTCCCCGGCTCCCGGCGGCGGAGGCGCAGGCGGATCGTTCAGCAGCTTTTCACGCACCCAGGCGGCGCGCCGCACGGGCAGCGTTCGGGTGCCGTCGGACAACAACGTCAGCAGCCCGGACATCCCCAGCACTCCGCCACGCTCGACGCCTGCGGGAATGCTGACCTTGCGAAACTCGGGCCCCTTCACGTCTGCGATTTGGTAGAACGTGGCCAGTCGATCGTTGATGACGAGATAATCCGAGTCGATGAAGTCTGTGATGGGACGATTGTGATCCAACACGTATTGAAAGAACGCCAACGGCTCCTTGCGAGACGCCACCTCCAGTTCGTTGTCATAACGGGGTCCCCACGGGGGGAGGCGACCCCGGTAGTGCTCCGATGGTTGGACCGAGCCGTATCGCCTGACATCCAGCCATTGCCCGGCAAAACTCTGCACAAAACGGGAAATCTTCGGATCCTTCAGCATGCGATCCACCTGCTGGTTACGGATCGCAGGTTCGGTCAATCGACCGGCGGCAGCCAGTTCGAGCAGTTCGGCGTCCGGCATCGAGTTCCAGAGAAAGTACGAGAGGCGATTGGCTAACTCGTAGTTGTCTAAGGGACGCGCCGTCTTCTCCTGCTGCGGTTCCTGGATCATCAGGAATCCCGGCGCGACCAGCAGAGCCTGCAATCCATAACGCAGAGTCTCGTGATGCGACAACCCGAACTCCCGCTGTGCGTTCAGGATATTGGTGACAATGGCGTCGACCTCCTCGGCATCCACAGGCCGACGGAACGCGCTGGGGATGAACTCGGAAAAAATGCGGCGGATCGCTTGCTCGTTCGGAGCGTCACTCTCCTTGAATCCCAGGGCCAGATGCGATTTCGGCGGCCACTCTTGAATGGGACCTTCGATCTCAAACGTGCCCAGGAAAATCTTCGGCGCGGTCTCGATGCTCTTGCCGGGGATGATCTGAAAGACAAACTGATCGAAGTTAGCGAGAGCGTCGAAGGCGGCCTGGCGGTCTTGGGTGAGCTTGCCCATCGTGGCCTCATCCGCTCCATCCTGCTTGCCTTTTGCGAGCTTGTTCTGAGCCCCCATGAATCCCATCCACGCTGCGGAGTGTGCGGGATTGGTCATGATGATTTTGGGGGCGTTCCAAGCCCAGGATAAGCTTACCGTTTGATCAGGTCCGGGCACCCGCAGAAACATCAGGACTTCGTGCATGACCGGCTGGTCGATCGTCCCCTGCACTTCCTTGATGATGTGCTCGCCAGCGATGGGGCTGCCTTGTGCGTAGGAGAGCTTCAGCCGGATCGGCACTCCTCGATCTCCGCGTGAAGCCCCGGCGAGAAACCGAATCCGGTAGTATCCGTCCGCCGTGACGGTCTTGGTGAGATTGGGGCCACCACCCCCGGTTTGATAGAACTTATCCGGATCATTGTCCGGCTCGGGTCTGCCGTAGCCCGAGTTCCAGGCGACGATTCCGTCTTTCCGTTTCTCACCTGACCTTACACCGGCTTTCAAAACAATGTCTTTGCTGACGTCCGCCTGCACGTGCTTGTCGCCTAGGAGGAGCCCCGGCTCCCACACCACCTTGCTGGTCGCGAGTGGTTTCTCGAAGATCGCCCGGTCCGCGATGAACTTGGCTACGTCGAGATAGCTTTCTATTTGGGTTTGGTCCAAATAGAGCGCGGCGGCGATGCGGTCGAATCCGTCGGCCGTGCCATCGGCAGGAAGCAGATTGCGGATCGTGTCCGTCATGCCGATGTCGAGCGACAGCAGGTCGACAACCGTGTTCGCGTACTCATCTCGGTTAAGCCGCCGCAGCAGGATCTGCCCGCCGGCCATTCGGCTTTCCTGCTGAACTCGCCGAATCTCGCCGCCGATCCATTCCGCCACGGCAAGGCCTTCTGCGGCTGGTGGTCGCGGCTTGTCCTTGGGCGGCATCGTGCCCAGGTTGATGGCATCCATCACCTCAGCCCAGCGGCTCGCAAAACGGGGCTGGCTGAAGTCGGGCTTCAACCCCTCAATCGAAAACGACGCCCGCGGGTTGTTGCCGCTGTGGCACTCGTGGCAATGCGCCTTCACGAACGGCATGACCTTCTGCTCGAAAAACTCGGGGCCTGCGGCCAAGGCTGTCGAAGCTGACAAACACAGCACGAGGCATAAAGCTCGACGAGCCCAGAACACGATGTTTTTCATTGCCGTCTTCGAGATGGTGTTCATCGATTTGCTCCCGAATCGCTTGCCCGTGGGATAGGCTTCCAGCCTGTCAGAATTGTTCCAGATCACCGTGCCAACGCTGACAGGCAGGCCGCCTATCTCTCGTTTGCTACTTTGACAGCTTCTTGTTGGTTTCGAATTCCGCAATGGCCTTCTTCAGATCGTCGGCAGCAGGGCCTGTCGCGGTGCGAGCAATCCTCGCCGCCACGAAACTGTGACGCTTCACAATCTCAGCGGGAGTGATCGTGGTGATCTTCGCGTCAGGATGATCCGCCCGCACAAGTTCCAGATCGGCGGCGTTGACCAGACTCATCGAGAGGTCGAGCGTCTTGAGCCTGCCTCTCATCGCCTGTAGTTCCTTCAGCCCGCTTTCGTAAGTGACGAACGCTTCGTGAAAGCCGACATGCTCGACCTTCGGCATCTTCGCGATCGATGCCAAAGCCGCCTGCGAGACATTGTCCATCTCGGCAATTGAAAAGGACTCCAGATTCGGGTGCCCTTCAAAAAACTTCACCGCCGCTTCGCTGACTTGTGAATGCACGACAGTAAACGATTTCAGCCCCTTGATCCTGGCGGCCTGCTCCATGCCAGCGTCGTTGATGCCCAGAGTCAACTTGATCTCCACGAGCTTCGAGTCCGACAAAGCATCAAACCCAGCACCGCTGTAGAGAGGCGACATCGGATGATTTCTCAGGAATCCGTTATGATCAAAACTGATCAAGTTCAGTTCCGGCATCCCCTTCAGAGCTCGGAGACTATCGTCTCGCAGCCACGGACCGTTGCCGATCAGCGCCAACACCCGACCGTTCGAGTTGTAAACACAACTAAAGTACAGCCCTTTGTTCTCGGTGCCTTGAACACCCCAGGATTTCAGGCTGGCGGTCTCGACGCCGTACTCTTTTAAACGATTGACGATGCTGCCCCTTACCCATCCGGGAACTGCAGCGACTTCGACCGAGTGCCCCTCCAACGCGATGATCGTTTCAATGATCTTCGCTTCGTCCGGGTGCACCGGCAGTTGAATTTCCGCAGCGGTCACTGGATGAGCCACACAGGCAAGTAAGAGCAAAAGACCAGAGAGGTGTGTCATGAGGATGCTTCGAGAAAAAACGGGCTGGATCTGTCACGATCACGTCTTTCCGAACCGTCCGTGAGCGATTACCAACACAGTTGCAGAGATGACATCCAAAGGATACAGTGGCTAAGCCACGGTGTCAACACTCTCAGAAAGCCTCACCAGCATGGATACATCACTTGTTCGCAGCCCGGTCTATCAGCAGCTCAATCAACGGCTGCGGAGTGCCTTGGCTGCGGAGTATCGCTCCGGCGATCAATTCCTCACCGAGCGTGAAGTTGCCGAAAAATTTCAGGTGAGCCGTGCGACAGCGAACAAGTCGTTGGCCAGTCTGGTTTCGGAAGGCTTCCTCGAATTCCGCAAAGGTCTGGGGACGTTCGTTCGTCGCGACATGATTGACTACGACGTGCGCTCGCTGGTCAGCTTCACCGAGAAAGCCCGCGCCGCCGGAAAGAAGCCGAGCACCGAGCTGCTCACCTTCGGCAAGCTCACTGCCGCCAAGATGGATGAATCATTACACGCCGCTCTAGCCGTTAAGCCCGCTGACGAGTTGTGGGAGCTCGATCGCGTCCGCCTTGCGGACGGCGTGCCAGTGATTTTCGAGCACCGCTACGTCGTGCAGCGACACTGCCCGAAGCTGACGAAGTCGCAGGCCGAGGGCTCGCTGTATCGCACCTGGACCGAGACGCACGGCCTCAAGATCGGCGGCGCGAACGAAGTCATCCGCGCGGTGCTGCTGGCCGCCGGCGAAGCCAGGCACCTTCAGACCACTGCCAGGTCTCCGGCGTTAGAAGTGGTCTCGATCGGCTATCTCGAAGACGATTCCCCGTTGTGGTGGGAGCGCACGCTCTACCGCGGCGACCAATACGAGTTCCACAGCCGCCTCGGCCCCATCCAGTCCGCCACTCCCGCACGCGGAAAACTGCGATGAGTTCACGAATCGAGAGTCTCTCGGCTGCTGTGGTTGGCACCGGGTTCCCTGCTCGACGGAGTGATGCTCGGCCCACCAGTCCGCATTCCGGTCGATGTCGCCTCTCGCCTCTCGCCTGCGGAAGAACGATGACGCGGAACATCATTGCCCGCGAGCCAGAAGGCGCTCCCGCGTCAGTTTGCGAGCTTCCGCCACGGGAATCCCCTCACCTGCCTCCATTTCGGCAATGCCTTGAGCGATGGCATCGCGATCCTGCTGACGGCGCAAAGCGTCCATCGCCTGTCGATGAATGTCGGCATCGACGACGAAATACTTCCGCTGGGTACTCGGATCGACGACTTCAAGTTTGCTATCACCGGTCGCGTTCAGAGCGTCGGCCAGTTCTTTGGTGAGTCTAGCGGTCATGGTCAGAATATACCCCATTTTGACGTCCAAGGGGAACAACGATCCGCTGAAATCTGCACACAGGTCAAGGATTTGGCGACTCAGCAGGCTGACGATCCATCGGCCTCCTTTGCCTGATCTGACTCTCCGCCTGCCGCTGCTTCGAGTTGTCTGATTGCAGAACACACTGCTCCCTCTCTCGCGAGCGCGAGGGCATCCAACGCCCTTCCACCACTGTGTTGCTGAAAGCAACTCCGACGCACCGCGATTCCAACGCGTGTGACGGATTTGTGACGGATTCACTTTTTCAAAAAAAAATTAGGACTTGGAGTGACGTGCTCCAAGTCCTTATTTTTTATTGGGTTAGGATTCGTTTTCGACTCGTGAAAACGAGCTCCCCCGGTAGGACTCGAACCTACGACAAGCGGATTAACAGTCCGCTGCTCTACCGACTGAGCTACAGGGGATCGGCAAGCAACTATACTATTTCATCGGCTTCGCGATGACAAGCGGGACAGATTTTGTCTCCGGTGCCCTGAAAACCATGCATATGGTTGTCTGACTGATGACATTTGTGAGGTGCTCGTTGTCAGTTAGCAAAGAAGTTCTCCAGGTCGCTAGACTGAGCGATGCGTACACTTCGTCTGGCGATCGCGTAACAATCAAGACCCAGGTCGGTTAAAGTTTCAAGGCTTCTGATAACCAAAGACCTCGGCCAGCGTTCGATTGAAACGCGTTAGGGACAACGGTTTGGGCAGCCAGGCGTCCATCCCGGCTCGCAAGCAGGTTTCGCGATCGCCCGTAGCTGTGACCCCCACGATCGGTAAATGCTGGCCTGCGGACTCCGCCGAGCGGATGGCTTGAGTGGCCGAGATACCGTCCATTTCCGGCATCTCGATGTCCATCAAGACAAGGTCGTAATGATCGCGCCGCACGGCCTCGACCGCTTCTTTTCCATTGGACGCTAACGTCACCTCATGCCCGGCACCTTCCAACATCCGCGCGGCCACGCGCTGGTTGAGGACTCCATCTTCGGCGATCAGGACGTGTAGATTGTGTTGTTTCATGGGAGTGTTTCGCCGTCGACTGGCCAGTCTTGGCACTGGGCAGGGACCCGACGGAGGATCATGCTTGCTTTAGGAATGGGAGGATCGAGGATCGTCATGTAGCGGGACTTCGAGGTATCGCCCGAGTCGAGTGTAACAAGTTGATCTCAACAAGACGCAGTGGGGAGTGATTTGTTCGTGAAAAATCGGGCTTCCGTCAAGGGCTATTCTTGGCCGAGCCAGCGAAAGGCCCTGTCGGGTTTCGCTTTCCTTGGCAGCGAGTTTGCCATAAACTAAACGCCTGTCACGCGTAACGACGTGACGACAGTAACCCCGCTAGCTGCAGCAAGCCTATGGACCTTCGCCTCAGAATCTTTTTGGCTTTCCTTTGCGTCATTTCCTCACCGCGTGTTGGTGCCCTGTGCTGGCAGAGGCTGCAGGCCGAGGAGGTTTCGCTTCACAAACAAATCGACGCCTTGATCGTCGCCGCCGATGGCCCTCAAGCGGAGCGGTCCAGTGATGCCGAGTTCCTTCGACGCGTCTACCTCGATTTGATCGGTCGCATTCCCTCGCTCGACGAAGCCCGCGCCTTTTTAAACGACACGGCGGAAGACAAGCGAACTGCGGTTATTGATCGTCTGCTCGACGGCGTCGAGTATCCCCAACGGATGCGCGACCTGTTTCATGTGATGTTGATGGAGCGACTGGGGGACGACGCGGCTTGGGCCTTGTATCTGGAGGTGTCGTTTCGACAGAACAAACCGTGGAGCAAGATGGCCAGCGAAATCGCCAATCCCAACGCCGATGACGAAACGACGCGCGGCGCGGCCTTCTTCCTGGCGAAGCGACTGGAGAACTATGGCCAAAACCCCGTGGATTATCCGGGACTGGTGCGTGACATTGGGCGATTGTTCCTGGGCGTAGACGTGCAATGTGCTCAGTGTCACGACCATCTGTTTGTGGACGATTACAAGCAGGTTGACTACCAAGGGTTGTTTG
>JBGTHH010000465.1:0-5546 GCA_041746275.1 Pirellulaceae bacterium
GGTAGCGGTAGGTCTTGTGAAACGCGACGACGCGTGGCCGAGCTTTCGCGAGAATCGTGTGCCGTTGTGTGATCGCGTCCCCCGCCAGCACTCGGTATTCGGTGGTGTCGGCCGTCACATGAATGTTGGCGGCGAACTCGACGCTCGTCCGCGCCCGCATGGTCTGCCGTTGCGACGAGCCAGCGGACGTAAACGTCTCCAGCGTGACTTCACTTACGTCACCACCGGAGACTTCTACAACCACGGCCACCGTTTCGTCTTTGGCGACGGTCAACGAACTGGGGGACGGTTCGAGGATATCGACGTGAATCCGGGAAACGCGGGCGATGTTAGCACCCGGCAAGACGGCCCGCGCCGCCAGCGTACGAAAGCGAGGATCGGGCGAATTCAGCACCGCCGCGACTGCGGCGACGATAGCGAACGCGGCGACCAGCCACTTCGCCAAGAGACGGACAGGCAGCAGTTGGGGAATGCGAATCTTCGCCATCTGCAGCGCAACCTTACCTTGCAACAGGCTGCGAAACACGGGCGAGTCGTGAATGGCGGACGGATTGTCCGTGGCCAGTTCCACGGCCGAGAGCAAGTTCTCGCGAAGTTGAGGCTCGGCGGCTTCCACATGGGTTGCGATCTCTTCGCGCGCGGGGATGTGGACGAGCTGTCGCAGCGAGGTGATCCAGACGACGACGAACGTAGCCAGATAGGCCGCGCCGCTCAACGTCCACCGCATCTGCTCGGTGAGCACCCAGTACCAGTCGATCAGCGCGACAATCGCCATGCCCAACAGGAACGTGACCACGGCCGCGCAGATGCCACGCATGACAAGCAATTGGAACCGCCGCCGGCCAAAGTGCCGAAGTTTATCAACCACAGTTGGATCGAGAACGGTGCTCATAGGTCGCTCCAGCGAAACTACATCAAACCCGCGCGCTTACGCAGGAACCATTCTAACGTTAACAGCACGATGATGGTGGCGAACCACCAATAGCTCTGCCAGAGCAGGGTTTCCGTCTCCACCACACGACCACTGCTCAGGGGGAGCAGCAAGGCGGACAACTGGTTCATCTGCTCCTCGCGCAGGAATACGCCACCGGACGCCACTGCCATTTGCCGCAGCAGGGCTTCGTTGCTAGCGGTGTTTTCCAACTCGCCAGATTCCGGTGGCAGAACGACAAATTGACCGCGAGCCTTTAATACGCTCTCGCTGAAGCCGGACGCCCGCACCGACACTTCATACTCACCTTCGCCCAAGGCGCCGGCGCGACCGCGATAGATACCAGGCACTTCCGAATCCGGCACCAAACTGATGGTCGAGACAATTTGACCGTCTCTCCAAACGAGCGCGTCGACGGTGGCATCGAGCGCCGGTTTGGCATTCAGTCCCATCAAGCGAATTCGCAGGTCGGGAGAGTCGCCGGCTTGATAACTGACCGGACCCGTATCGATCGACACGTAATCGTCGCTGGCCGCGAAGGGACGGGGCATCACGAACTTTGCCAGTTGATTCCAGATCCGCTGATGGTACGTGTCCGCCGCCTTATAACGCCAGCGCCACGTCTCGTCGAACGCCAAATACAGAACTCGCCCCGCACCAAAGCGCCGCGTGACCATCGCCGGCCGGGGTTCTCCATCCACCATGGCTTCGAGCAACACTTCGGCACCGGGCAGAGCCGCCACGTTGCTCAACGTGTGCGGGGCGGGCAACTCGTTCCAGAATCGCCGATTGGCCTGAGTCTCGACCTCAAACGTTAACGCGGGCTCGCGCGCGCCGCTGTCGGTGAGCTGGAGCAGCGCGGGTGATGTCGAGATCGTAGCAGGCAGCCACTCGACAGGCAGCAAGGGCCGCAAGTTCTGTTCGGTGAATTGAGCGAGGCGACCACGCGGTCCATCGATGAACACGATCCCGCCGCCGCGCGTGGCCACGAACTCACGCAGCCAAGTGAACTCATGCTCGGCGAACAGCTCCGCGGCGACTTCACCGAAAACAATCAAGTCGTATTCGAAGAGGCTGTCTCGCGTGTCCGGGAACTGCTCTTTGGCACGACCACGCGGCAGGGGCTCACCACCCCCCTGCCCCGCCATTACGACGTTCACGTCCCATTGCGTATCTCGCTCGAAGGCGTTGCGGAGGTAGCGGGTTTCCCAACGCGAGCGACCGTCGATCAGGAGCAAGCGGTAATTCTCCGTAATCGCCGCGAAACGAAACGTCCGCTGATTGTTCGCCGTTTCCGCCTCGCCTTGCAACGGAGCGATCGTGGCCGTCAACGCCAGCGACACCGCATGACGCCGCACGTCGGAAGCGAACTGGCTGCCCAGACGCTGGACCAGCTCGTCGATCCCGAATTCAAACTCGATGCGTCGCGTGCCGGAGTTCTCGGTCACGAGCTGCTCGCGCCACAGCACTTCACCCGCGTGGGCAATTTCCGCGACCATCGGTTGCCCGACAGGCATCAGGTCGCGAATGATCATCGTCCCGCGGACGCGATCCTTCTGAAAGACCATTTCAGGATGTTCGAGGCCGGTCACGGCGATATCGGGCGCGGGCTGATTCGCTCCGAAGGAGACCGGATAGAAAGCGATCCCTTGGCTGCCTAACACGCGTGCTATCCGCAGAGGCGAAGGTCCCGAGTTGTGTTGGCCGTCCGACAGGAGCACCATAGCGGCCTTGGTGCTCGCGGGAGGCGTGACAGGATCGGTGTCGGTGCCTTCCGCTTCACTGACGGCCACCGATTTTTGACTGGACGCGACGCCACTGGCTAGGTCGGTGAGCTTACCGTCCGGCGACGCCAACAAGCGCGTGGCGGGCACGGTCGCGTTACTTCCGTCGAACAAGGGGACGGCGGTTTGATCGTGGAGCGCCAGCAGTTCGACGTTGTGATACTGCCTCAACTCCGCCAGCAGTGCCTCCGCTGTTTCCAACAGGCTGCGTTCCGCTCGACGCCAACGCGGCGTTTCGTCAAACATCACCAACGCCGTACGTAGTGATTCATCACCCGTATCGATCAGCCGCTGTACGTCGTCGTCAAAGGCTCGTCGCAGTTGTTCCTCCAACGGTCCCAGCGCGGCACACACCGCGGTTAAACGGGCGACCGTCTCCTCAATCGCGACTGGCTCCGTTGGCTGAGAGATCGCTTCCAGCGGCTGAATCAGTTGCGAGTCCAGCGCCTCGTTCCATGTCAACTCCGGCAGGGTCGTGAGCTGGGACAATCGCTCCCGCGTCTGCTTCACATCCGACAACAAGCTGCTGCGCAATTGCTCCACACGCTGTGCAGTCATATCCTCGGACTGGACGCCCAACAGCGTGGCTTGGCGAGCGTCCGCCAAACGGTCCGCGAGTTCCAGCAGACTGCCATCGACGCGCCCGGGATCGAGCCAACCCTGTCGCTCGGCAATCAACAACTTGCGACCGGTCGTGAGATGACGGTCCAGCAGGCCCATACTCTGGGAGGCGTCGACATAGATCGTCACGCGACCGAGTTCCCCCATGATCTGGCGATGATGCAATACGGGGCCAGTCAACACCATCACGCCCAGGAAGAACGCCAGCGATCGCAGCAGCGGCAGAAACCATCGCAGTCGGTGGGGCAGATCGAAGCTTTCGCGCCGGTAATAACGCCATGACAACACGCCCACCACGAACGCCAACGCCAGCCCGAGCCAGACGGGGAAGTCGCCAACAAAGCGCAGGCTGGTCATGTGCGGACCCTCGAGAATCGCTGCTGCAGGACCAGTTCGAGGAACATGAACGCAAGACAACCCAGCAAGACGTACTTCCAAATCTCGCGACCATGCCGCCGCAATCGCTCCTGTTCCAGGTACTCGTCGGGCGACGCGACCACGTGGGCCGACAACTCCGTGGCCAGCGAAATCAACTTCGTCGCGTCCAGCCTGCCCAAGTGGGATTCTTCGCGCGATGTCGAGGCGACGAAATGAATCGAACCAGCATCGGGCGTCGTCATGGTATAGACGCCCGGTCGTCGAGTGGCATCAAACCGAGCAAGAAACCGCTGGGCCTGTGGTATCGCACGAATGGTTTGCCGACCACCTTCCGGTGTGACGATGGAGAGCGTCAGTCCGGCCTCGTTCGTTTCTTCGGGCTCACTGGCATTGGGTCCTTTTCGCATCGGGTCCGTTAACAAAGCCACCGCCGGTTCTCCCGTGCGGATATTACGCGGGGGAGTCAACTGCGTGGCCAGCGTCGTCACCAGTTGCTGCATGAGTGGGACGAAAAAAGGTCGCATGGGAAGATCCGACCAGTCGGCGTCGCAGGTTGTCGCCATCTGCATCACGACACCGTCGCCCAGCACGTGTTCGACCAACCACGGATCGCCCGTGTCTAAATGAGCGCCGACCACCGGCCCCGATGAGCTCGGTCGAAGTTCGTACCACTGTCGAATCTCCGCAGTCGACAAATCGCCGTTGGCCGGCTGGTTGAAGAACTCCAGCGCCGGATGATCGAAGTGCTGTCCGACGATGCGTGCGCTTTGCCCCTGGTCGTCGATCTTGCCCTTGGGCTCACCGAATTCCGCTGGCAACAGGCCTGTCCCCCCGGCATACAGTTTCTCGTTGTACCACTTGGCATCCACACCACTGCCCGGAAACACCAGCAGCGCTCCACCCTCACGTACGTAGCGAAGTAGCGCCTCGACCTGTTCGTCCTTCAGCCGCGGCACGTTCGCTAAGACCACGACGCGATGACTGGCTAGAAGCTCGGGCTTGAATCCATCCACGGTGACCGTTTGTGTGGTTACCAAGTCCGACAACTTGGCTCGCGCGAACGTATAGGGTGTCAGGGCCACCGCCAGGAAATCCGTTTCCCCTTGCAAGGCCTGAGTGCTGGGAGCACCATCGACCAGCAACACCCGGATCTCATCCCAAATCGTGATGGCGGCCGCGAACTGATTGTCCGTGGCGAGCGGATCTTGAACTGCGATTTGCACTTCGAGGACGTGCGACCCGGGACTCTCGAAGCGACACGGAAACAGCACCTGCGTCGAGGCGTTTCCCGCGAGGGCCACTTGCGTTACCGAGTGCTCGGCGCCGTCGAGCTTCAGCAGCACGCGCGTGCTTTCGATCGCCACATCGCCATGATTCCGCAGATTGGCGCGGACTGCTAACGGTTGACCGACACCCAGCGGACGGTGAGAGTACTCGAGCGATTCGATCGACACGTTGCCCACCACGTCATGGCCAACCTGCAACAACGTCAACGCGGGCTTCACGGGCAAGGCGTCGACTTGTTGGCGAATCGCATCGGCGGTGAAGGTCCCCGCGGCCCAATCAGCCGGCTGAAAATCGCTGATGACGATCAACTCGCGCCGCGCGTGCGTCATCCCCGCCAGCGTCGCCAATCCGGCGTCGAGTGCCTGCGGCATGTCGCTGGCACCATAGCCGGCTGTCAGCGTGCGGAGGCGGCGGACCACGGCGGCGGAGTCAAAGATGGGCTGGTCGAACAGAGGAATCGGACTGCCCCCGGTGCGAATCACCGCCACTTCCGAACCGCGACTGCTCGCCTCGACAATCGCACATGCCGCGTCGACCGCTTGCTC
>JBGTHH010000466.1:0-1607 GCA_041746275.1 Pirellulaceae bacterium
ACGACGGGCTCAGATTCACGATAATCAGGAGCGATGCGGCGGCCGCCCGCGGGGATGGTCTGGCGTTGGCAAGCGAAATCTGAAAGGACAAGTGATGAGCAAGACAGTCAAAGTGGCCATGGTGGGGTTGGGGTTTGGTGCCGAGTTCATTCCGATCTATCAGCAGCATCCGCACGCGGAGGTCCACGCCATCTGCCGGCGCAATACCGACGAACTCAAGAAGGTGGGCGACGCGTTGGGGATCGAGAAACGCTACACCGAGTTTGCCGACGTGCTCCGTGATCCCGATGTGGACTTCGTGCATATCAATAGCCCCATTCCCGATCATGCCTGGATGTCGCTGCAAGCCTTGGATGCGGGCAAGCATGTGATGTGTACGGTCCCGATGGCGACGACGATCGATGAGTGTCGTCAGATCGTGGAGAAGGTCGAGAAAACGGGGCTGAAGTACATGATGGCCGAGACGGTGGTGTATAGCCGCGAGTTCTTGTTCATCAAGGAGCTCTACGAGAAGGGCGAGTTAGGCAAGATCCAATACATGCAGGCGTCGCATCCCCAGGATATGGATGGCTGGCCGGATTATTGGGAACGGATGATTCCCATGCACTACGCCACGCACGTTGTCAGCCCCGTGCTGGGTTTGGTCGGTGGTCGCGCCGAGCAAGTGTCTTGTTACGGCTCGGGCACGGTGCGCGATGACATTGCCCAGAAGTCGGGCAACAAGTTCGCCGTCGAGTCGTGTCAGATCCGCATTGCCAACAGCGACATCGCCGCGCATATCTGGCGTTTCCTGTACGACACGGCTCGGCAATATCGTGAGAGCTTCGATGTCTACGGCACCAAGAAGAGCTTCGAGTGGACCTTGATCGAAGGCGAAGAACATGTGCTCCACACGGCCAAGAAGCCGGAACCGGAGATTCCCTCGCGCGTGACCGTTCCCGACTACGCCCATCTGCTGCCCGAACCGATTCGCAAGTTCACGCGGACGATCGAGGATGCCGGTCACCTCTCCTTCGTGCAAGGCGGCGGCCACGGCGGTTCGCATCCGCATTTGGTCCACGAATTCGTCAGCGCGCTAGTCGAGGATCGTGACCCGCGGCCCAATGCCGTCACGAGCGCCAACTGGACGTGCGTGGGCATTTGCGCTCACGAGTCGGCGTTGAAGGGCGGCGAGGTCGTCAAGTTGCCGGAATTCACGTTGAAATAACCACCACACACGAATATCGAGACGTCATCATGTCGAACTTCCGTTTTGCTTCGCGCTGCGTATCCGCCGTGTTGTTCCTGGTGATCGCCGGTACGTTGATGACCAGCATGGGGGCGGCGGCGGAACCCCCAGCGCTGAAGCTTCTCTTTCTCGGCGACAACGGACCGCATCGACCGGCGGATCGATTCCGACAGATCGCCCCTGTCCTGGCGGCACGCCGAATCGCAATGGAGTACACCGAGGATCCTGGATCGTTGCACCTCGATACTTTGAACCAATTTGATGGCTTGGTGGTTTTTGCCAACATCGATCGCATCGAACCAGAGCAGTCGGCCGCGCTGTTGAGCTACGTCGCGTCCGGCAAGGGCTTCATTCCCCTGCACTGCGCCTCGTACTGTTT
>JBGTHH010000467.1:0-2554 GCA_041746275.1 Pirellulaceae bacterium
TCTCCTGCCCAATTTTCGGGGACGTAACGATCAACCGCAGGCCTGCGGTTCGGAACTGGCTCAGCAGGATATCTTGGACGCGGTGCAGTGGGTCCAGCAGCGCTACCCTGTCGATGTGCGCAGGATTTACTTGACGGGGAGCTCGGGAGGCGGCCACATGACCATGTTGATGGTCGGTCGCCATCCGCAAGTGTGGACGGCGGCGAGCGCCTGGGTCGGCATTAGTGATCTCGCTGCCTGGCATCGGCATCATGCCGCCGAGGATGCCAACTACGGTCGGATGATGCGTAAAGTCTGTGGCGGCCGGCCGGGAGATAGTGCCGAAGTCGACGCGCAGTATCGACAACGCTCACCACTCACCCATTTGCATCGCGCGACAACAGTGCCGCTCGACATTGCGGCGGGCGTTCACGACGGGCATCAAGGCTCCGTGCCCGTGCGTCATTCGCTGGAGGCGTTTAACGTGATCGCCCAAGCCACGGGGTCACCGCTGATCACAGCCGACGAGATTGAGCAGATCAGTCGGCCGCAAGGTCGACTGGAGCGGCCGCAGGTCGGTGATCAAGTCGACGACGCTTCATTCGGTCGCGCGATCTATCTGCGTCGCCAAACGCCCCATGCGCGTGTGACGATCTTTGAGGGAGGCCATGAAGGAATTGCGAAGGCCGCCGTCGCCTGGCTGGAGCAGCACATCCGATCCGAGTAGTGCGTAGGTCGCTCGCCTTCCATGCGACTGCGCGTGGGACGGAAGTTGTTTGGCGATGCGGACGGCGTTTGCTAAGATGCGGCGAACTTGTGTGGGTTGGCGGGCATGTCGTACGATCATCGCCGTACGCCTGCGGCTAACGGTTCAACGAGAGAACAGACCGTGAATGATTCAACGAAAACAGCGGCCGCCAAGCTGGGGCCTGGCGAGCCGCTGAGGTCATCGGACAACCATCGTTCCGTGTGATTACTCGATGCCGGTGGTCAGCATCAATCCGCCTTGCACCGAGGCGGCGTAGACGGCCGAGTGAGAGACGGGGGCCGGTGGCATGGGCTGGGGAATGGTATCCTGGTGAATCACGATATCCGGTTGCGAGATGAACAGTACCGAGAATTTTTTTGCGACGCGACCATCGGGGAGCACGATCTGGATTTCGGCATTCTTGGGTTCGATCAGACCAAGTCGTGGCAGCTCAATGGTCACCGAGTTCGGCTGCCACTCGACGAGCGTGCATTCCGTCGACGTGCCATTCAAATTGAACAACACGACTCCCGGCTCCTGACGCAGGAAGTTGGCGAACAAGGTCACACGGGAACCGCTCACCACTTCCGGTCGGCGAAGGTCGTACTGCGGCGTGGCTTGCACGACCTGATAGACCACGCCTGTGGTCGGTGCCGGGGTGGCTTGCACTGCGGGTGCTGGCGTCGAGCGAACGACTTTCTTCCCACAATACAGCGTTTGGGCTGAGGCATGCGTCGCACAAGTGCCAGCGAGGATGGTGGTGATCAGGGTGAACTTTTGGAAGCGATTCAACATGGTAAACTCCTTGGACAAAAGTGGGTTAGATACGTTGTTGGTGATTGTTGTTTTGGTTGTCTGTCACGCGGCCGCGTCTATTAAGAGTAGGCACCGACTTTCCGAAACATTTCAGCAACTCGCAAGTTTTTCCACACCGCGCGATGTGGCGGGTCAGGCAGGGTCAGGTATGATGACGACTCGAATTCCACATCGGACTCATCCGGAGACGGTCGCGTGTCGAACCGAGCCACCTCACTCACATTACTGGAACGCTTGCGAGACCCGTCGGACGACGAGGCTTGGCAGCGTTTTCACGACCTGTATCGGACGTTGATCCGGTATTGGCTGATGCGTCGCGGGCTCAGCCAGTCCGACGTGGACGATGTCTGCCAAGAGGTCATGCAGCGAGCGTTGACGGAACTGCCCGGGTTTCGCCATAACGGTCGCACGGGGGCACTGCGTAGTTGGTTGCGTCAAGTCGTGGCGAATCGCTTGAAGACGCACTGGCGTCAACAGAATCGGCATGGAGCCACGGGGGGCGACGAGTATTCCGCTTTGGCGGAACAGTTGGCCGATCCGCAAAGCCAACTGAGTCGCCAGTGGGATGAGGAATATCAACGCACCGTGTGCGAGCGTTTGCTGGAGCTAGTGCAACATGACTTTCAATCGCAGACCATGGAGGCCTTTCGTCGCGTGGCGATCGCGGGCGAGAAGCCGCTGGACGTGGCCGCGACGTTGGGCATGACACCTAACGCGGTGCGGATCGCACAATCGCGCGTCATGCGCCGACTGCGCGAGCTGAGCGAAGGCCTGTTGGATTAGGATCGGCAGCCCTCCCATGCATGCGACGCGCGACAAGCTGAAGGATTTCGCTACGGGGAGACTCGCGCGGGAAGAAGCCGCCGTCATCGAGGCTCACCTGCAACAGTGCGAGTCCTGCGGCCAGTTGCTTGACGAAATTGATTTGTCAGCCGACCAGTTCATCGGTTTTCTGCGCAATGGCTTGGAGGGGTCGAACGACGACTCCGCCACCACGTCGTCAGAAGCGAC
>JBGTHH010000468.1:0-4559 GCA_041746275.1 Pirellulaceae bacterium
GCAGCTTGCGACGCGGCCTCGATTGCGGATAGACTTCACATAGCGGGCTGGGCGGATGGTGGCGTTCGTCGGATCAGCGCGCTAACGCCAATGCCGAGCTTGTTCGTTAGGCGAGTGATGTGATGTCCCCGTGGAAGCCGAATTTGGGCGGTTGGCTCGCAATCCTCAATTGCAGTGCGTGGGTGGTACTTGTCTTCTCGCTGCAAAATGACTTTCACCCACCCGATGTCCTTTTGGCTATCGGCCTTATTGTTCTATCGCTACCCGTTGCCTTGCCCTTCATGCTTCCATCGCAAGAACCAACAACGGTGGGCGCTATCTGCGTGTGTATCATCATCGGCGTCAACAGCTTTCTCTGGGGCTATGGCCTTGCCGCAATTTGTCGGCGGTGCCACCGCCTAATCAAAGTGACCACATCATGATCTGATGTCAGGTCCAAGCTTGTGTCGGCCGCCAGCGATGGCTAGGCTGATCGAGTCCCGATTGCTCCACCGTGCACCACACTGCCTCCCGCGTATTCGAATCCAAGGAAGTCGACATGACACATGAACCAGACAGTTCGTTAAATCGCCGCCACCTGCTTCAGACCACCGCGAGTGCCGCCGTGGGGGCTTGGGCCGCGTCTCGGGCGGTGGTCGGCGCCGCGGAACGGGAAGACGGTAAGCTGCACGGAAACATCAACCACTCGATCGTCCAGTGGTGCTACGCCAGTCATTGGAATATCGAGGAAATGTGTGGCGTCGCGAAGCAGTTGGGAGCCAAAAGCATTGAGCTCTCGTCGCCGGAGGATTGGCCCACGCTGAAGAAACACGGGCTGACGTGCGCCATCGCAGGTAGCCACTTATTCATGCAAGGGATGAACAATCCAAAGTATCAGCCAATGTGTATCGAGATGCTCCGCAAGTCGATCGACGCCAGCGCCGAGGCCGGCGTGAAAACGGTGATCACGTTCACGGGCTATGCCCAGGAGTCGGGACCGTGGGCGGGTGGTGGCAACCCGGACATCTCGCAGCTTCCCCAGGATCGACCAACGATCGACCCGGAGCAGGGCATCAAAAACTGCGTCGCGGGCTACAAACAGATCGTGGGCTATGCCGAGAAACGGGGCATCAATTTGTCGATCGAGATGCTCAACACCCGCGCGGACGATCATCCGATGAAGGGTCATCCGGGTTATCAGGGCGACCACATCGACTACTGCATGGAGATCATCAAGCAGGTCGGTTCACCGCGGCTGGGCCTGCTGTTCGACATCTATCATGTGCAGATCATGGACGGCGACATCATCCGCCGCATCAAACAATGTGGCTCGGCCATCAATCATGTCCACACGGCCGGCAATCCGGGTCGCGGCGAACTGGACGCGAATCAAGAGATCAACTACCCGCCGATCATGCGCGCCTTGGTCGAGATCGGTTACCAAGGCTACGTCGGTCACGAGTTCATTCCCACGCGCGATCCGCTCGAGGGCTTGCGACAAGCGGTGAGCGTGTGTGATGTCTAGCCGAGTGCCCGGGGTGGTTGTGTCCAACGCCGTGAAGAAACGCCCATCGATATCGCTCATCGATAATGCCCTAGCGACGCTCACGAAATGACTTCCCCGTTTCCTAGTAAGGCCCGAGGCTAGCGCCTGCGGCTCACGGGCTAGCGATATACCAATCCAGAATCGATGGCGAGCACCGCCGTTGCTGAGCAGGAGCAGGAGCAGGAGCAGGAGCAGGAGCAGGAGCAGGAGTACGAGTAGGAGTACGAGTAGGAGTACGAGTAGGAGTACGAGTAGGAGTAGGAGTACGAGTAGGAGTAAGGAACGGGAGAGAGCGGCTGCTACGGATGCTCAGGGCGTCAAAAAGGGCAGGATCTGGCAACTTGGGGGCATATCAGTTACCATGTGACACATTGAAATCTCGCCTCGACTCCCTGCCTGATGAAGGGTTCCCACCATGCGTTCATCGCTCGTCATCGTTGCCCTCGCGGTTATTTTCCAACAAGTCTCGGTGTTCGCCGATGCCCAAGAGTGGACACGGTTTCGCGGGCCCAATGGCAGCGGGGTCAGCGAAGCGACCACGATCCCGATCAAGTGGACGGAGGCGGATTACAACTGGAAGGTCAAGCTCCCCGGTTTGGGACACTCGTCACCGGCGATCTGGGGCGACAAGGTGTTCTTGCTAAGTGCCGATCCCGACACCGCGACGCGCTACATGCTCTGCTATAGCTCGACCGATGGTTCGCTGCTGTGGCGACGCGACTACCAATCGGAACCCCATCACTTGCATACCCGGAGCAGCTACGCTTCGTCGTCGCCGGCTTGCGACGCCGAGCATGTTTACATCGGTTGGTCCACTCCCGCCGAAACGACTCTCAAAGCCTTCAAACACGACGGGACCGAAGCGTGGAGTTTGAATCTCGGCCGCTGGGTCAGCCAACATGGTTTCGGGGCCTCGCCGATCCTGTACGAAGATCTGGTCATCCTGCACAACTCGCAACAAGCCAATGAGATCAAGACCGGCGAGCAGCCCGGCGAGAGCTTCATGATGGCCTTCGAGCGAAAGACCGGCAAGGAAGTGTGGCGGACGCCACTGGTCAGCGTCAACGTCTGCTATACCGTGCCATTCATCTATACACCGGAGAACGGAGCCGACGAACTGGTCTGCCTGAGCACGGGCAATGGCGTGTTCAGTCTCGATCCGAAGACGGGCGAGAAGAATTGGGCTTACGAACGGGCGTTTCGGATGCGTACCGTCAGCTCGCCGATCTTTGCGGGCGGACATATTTTCGGCAGCACGGGCTCCGGAAGCTACTCAGCGAACTACATTGTGGCCATCAAACCGGGCCAAACACCCGAATTGGCCTATGAGTTGAAGAACACCAACACCTTCAAGGCTCCCTATGTACCCTCTTTGGTTGCGAAAGGGGACGCCGTGTTCTGCTTGTACGACAAAGGCTTTGCCAGTTGCATCGATGCGCCGACCGGCAAGGTGCACTGGCTCGAGCGCACCGAAGCCGCCTTCTCGGGCTCGCCGATTCGCGTTCGCGACCGAATCTATTGCATGGACGAAGATGGTGCCGTATGGGTCATCGCCGCCGATGAAACACAGTACAAACTGCTGGCCAAGAATGACCTCGGCGAACCCAGTCGCTCGTCGCCTGCGGTGTCGGGTGGCAAGCTGTTTCTCCGCACCTTCTCGCAGTTAATCTGTGTCGGAGGCAAGGAAGCCGTCGCGTCGCTCCGGTAGCACCAGATACGATGGAAGGTGATTCCTGGCAGTTCTGGATCGATGTGGGCGGAACCTTCACCGATTGCATCGCGCGGCGGCCCGACGGAAGTCTCGTCCGGCACAAACTGCTCAGTTCGGGAGTCACGAAAGGGCTGGTTTTGGCCGGTTCGACTCCCACGCGACTCGTCATCGACGGCCGTCACCATCCGGATGAATTCTGGACGGGCTATCGCTGCCGTTTGTTGACCTCAGCGGGCCAGGTCTGGGCCGAATCGCAAGTTGTGGGCTGGCGAACCAGTGATCGCACGTTGTCGTTGTCTCCCCCCCTCCCCTGCCCTCCCACACCGGGAGATCGCTTCGAATTGGACGCCGACGAACCCGCTCCGATCGTGGCCATTCGACAGTTGCTCGGCTTGCGATTGGAACAGCCGCTGCCACGAGTCGCCGTGCGGATGGGGACGACGCGCGGCACGAATGCTCTGCTGACGCGAACCGGTGCGCGAACGGCCTTCGTGACGACGGCCGGCTTCGGCGACATCCTGCACATTGGCTATCAAAATCGTCCCCGGCTGTTTGACTTGGCGATCCGCAAACCGACACCACTGTTCGAGCACACCATCGAAGTCGACGAGCGACGAACTGCCGCGGGGGAAGTGCTGGTCGAGCCCGACCGCGCAGCCGTCAAGCGAAGCCTAAAGCAGCTTCGCGCGCGGGGCTGTGAATCGCTGGCGATTTGTTTACTGCACGCCTATCGCCATCCCGCTCATGAGGAGCTGGTGGCTCAAGTCGCTCGCGAAGTTGGCTTCACCGAGATCAGCCTTTCCAGCCAAGTCGCGCCGCTGATCAAGATCGTCGCGCGAGGCGATACGACTGTCGTCGATGCCTATCTGACACCTGTGCTGCGCGACTATGTGGCAAGGTTGCGAGCCACGCTCGGCGAGTCTAGCGATTTGAGACTGCTGACGTCATCGGGCGGACTCGTCACGGCGGAGCAGTTCTCGGGGAAGGATAGTATTCTCTCGGGCCCGGCCGGAGGCGTCGTCGGTTTTTCGCGCGTCGCTCGCGCAGCCGGTTTCGAGCGCGCGATTGGCTTCGACATGGGAGGCACCAGCACCGATGTCTCGCGCTTCGACGGACGCTTTGAATTGGAGTATGAAACGGAAAAGGGAGGCGTCCGGATCGTCGCGCCGATGATGGCCATCGAGACCGTGGCGGCTGGCGGCGGGTCGGTCTGCTGGTTCGACGGCGCGAAGCTGTGTGTCGGGCCGCAGAGTGCCGGTGCCGATCCAGGTCCACTTTGCTATGGACGCGGCGGACCGCTGACGGTAACCGATATTAATCTCT
>JBGTHH010000469.1:0-4000 GCA_041746275.1 Pirellulaceae bacterium
TGGTCAGCCAGTTATCAGGTCGGTTGTCGGGTCCCCGCGCCTCGGTGTCGATGGGCACGTGCAGGCTGAGCATGTCATGGAAATCCTTGTCTTCTTGAAACAGCCGACGGAATTGCCGATGTTCGTCCGCGCGCCCGAACTTCTGTCCCGTGTACCAGCCGACGGTCCAGAACAGCTTAGGTTCATTGCGGTTGTAGCGGGTCCCGCGGATCAAGAACTCGATACCCTTCTTGACCCACAGGTAACGGAAGCGGAAATCGTCATGCTCGACCGAGATGTTGTATGACAGGTTGTGCGATTGGAATTCCCACACAGAAACAAAATTCGGTTGCAGCTTGGCCATTTGATTGACTGCCGCGACAAGCTTCTCCCAGTCCTCGGTCTTTTTGTAATGGTTGGCCTTGGTCCACAGGATGTTGGCGGCGACACCCTTCATGCCCAGCGTCGCGAGCTTCATCGATTCACTGGCCGGGTCGATCTCGCCCAGCTCCGTCGGTGCCAAGTCATACTCCGAGCGCAGTTGCGCGAGGCGACCACCGGGACTGGAGTTCAACTTCGTGGGGTCACCGGTCGCGGGATGCCCAATCACATAGAGCGGGATCAAGAGCATGGCCACGAGCCCGAGATACAGCACCTTGCGTTGGAAAGAGGCGTTTTGAATCATGCCGCGATTTCCCGTGTCTTGAGCAAAAAGTAGGCGATCAAAGAAACGATCAGTACGTAACAGAAGGCGGTCAGGATTTGCATCCCCAGCAGACTGCTGTCGATATTGTAACCGTAGGCGACATACTGCACGGTGCTGAACGTGGCATAGTCAGGTAGCATCCCGGACAGGGCTTGCATCACGGACATGAAGATCCAATCGACGCCTTGCACGATCGTCGTCGGTGCCTTGCCCATCTCCAGGTCAACTTGAACGTTCTGCTGCCTGAGAATCCGAATCGCTGCTTCGATTGGGCCGCCACCCTCTTGCGATCCTGTGGCCACGTCGAGGATAAACTTCGCGAAGTAACCAACCACGATGCTGGACAAAGTGGCCATCATGGCCACCGCACCGCTCAGGAACGTGCTGAACATGACACCGAAGGCGGTGACGATCACCATCTGCAGCCAGATTCCGATATAGCCCTTGACGAGGTTGACGCCGAACAGGCCGTCCTGATCCAGAATGTAGACGTCGCGTTCCGCCATGCCATAGTACTGGGCCCGTTCGCCGCATTGAATCCACACTTCCAAGCGACCGTTGTCGACCAGATCAAATAAGTTGCCGTCCCGTACGCTGCCGTCCTCGTTATCTACCACGCGGATATTTGTCGGAATCGTCCGTTTATCCGAAACGAATTCTTTGGCGTTAAAGTTGATCGCTTCGCTACGGCGGACCGCGGCGCTGGGGTTGGGATTGCGTAGGACGATCGAGCCCAAAATGCCCTTCTCCATATCGCCCTTGTAAGTGCGGAAGACGCGCAAGTTGAGTTCCAAGTCCAGGCCATCCGGATACTTTTCGGGTGTGATCCCGTCGAAGGTCCAGATCGCCGCCGCCAGCGTCCCGCCTTCGATGTAACTGCGATAAGCCCACTCGTGCCCGACATTGACGCCCTCGTCGGTATCCGCACCGGCTCGATCCTTGAACGCCAGCTTGCCAAACACCGGCACGCGGGCCTGCAACAAGCCGATGGCGGGACCGAATTCGTACGTGGCCGCATCGCCTTCTCCACGCTTGGTTACCGTATGCCAGTGGCTGGTGACCACATCCGTCTCGCCCGTGCCGTCCGCATAGATCTTGAACGTATGGCGGTGATGTCCATCGTAGGTCGTTTCCCCTTCCTCGATCACGTCGCCCGATACTGCGGCAGTTGCCCGCTCGACGGCATGTTCGTGGCTCAAGCCCCGCTTTACAAAGAAGTAACTGACCAACCCCATCGGGATCAGCAGCAGGGTGCCGACCGCCACAAAACCCAGGATGCGGCCCAAGACAATCTCCCACGCCCGCACCGGTTTGGTCACAACCGTATAGATCGTACGATTTTTGATATCCGCAGGCAGGCTGAACGTGCTCAAGAATAGGGCCAGCAACACCACTAGGTAATTCGAAGCCGTCAGCACAAAGCTAAGATACAACCGCGCGGGGTGCTCGCTCGCGACGTCGAGATACCATCCCGCGAAGAGGATAATCACGACGAAGACCACAAAGGCGACCAAAACGCGACGCCGAATCGCTTCCTGGACGGCCAACATCGCCATCGCGAGGGTCCGCCGTAGCGACCAGTTCGCCAAGTCCACCACGCCGCTGGCGATCACCTGGGCTACCGCGTAGAAGCCCTCCACGGGGCCACGCCGTACCGAAGCGACAATGAAGCCAAGAAAGAATCCGCCGGCGGTGACCAACGCCACACGCAGCAAGGTGATGAGGAATCCGCCAAAGAGCCAATCACCAAAGTCTGGAATTACTTGTTCGAATGCCATGGCTGCTGTCGATACCTTGAAGCGATCTCGGTGTGGAGAAGTTGGGGAAACATGCGGACCGACTGGGAAGCGAGTCTAGTCATCCTGGCCCGCGCGTCGTCCTGGGCGTGCCTCGCTGTCGCGCACGATCTTCAGGAACAGTTCTTCCAGCGTGGTCGTTGGATTATCCATCCCGACCAGTTTTCCACCGTGTCGTTGGATCACCTCGCGGATCTCATCTTCGGCTTCCTTGGTCAAGCCTTCGGCGCGAACTTGAGTGACATCCTGCACCGTTAACAGACTGTCCACGCGTCCCAATTCCTTGAGCTCGCCCTGATGCAGGATCGCGATGCGATCGCAAACATCTTGCACGTCGCCCAACAGATGGCTGCACATCACCACCGTCTTCCCCTCGTCCCGCAGACGCAGGATGAGGTCCTTCATTTCCCGGGTGCCCAGTGGATCGAGTCCAGAAGTTGGTTCGTCAAGCAACACCAGTTCCGGATCGTTGATCAGGGCTTGAGCCAGACCGATGCGGCGCGTCATCCCCTTGGAGTATTCCTTCAACTGGCGACGTTTGGCCCAGTCGAGCCCCACCATGGTGATGAGCTCATTGACGCGATCGCGTCGCAGATCGGCGGGCATGTCGAACAGTCGACCGTAGAAATCGAGTGTCTCGACCGCGTTCAAAAACTTGTACAGGTAGGACTCTTCGGGCAGGTAGCCGATCCGTTCATTCTTGCCGACGTCGCTGGCATCGCGACCAAAAACCAGAGCCTGTCCGCTGGTCGGAAATAACAACCCCAGCAGCAGCTTCATGGTGGTGGACTTGCCCGAACCGTTGGGACCGAGTAACCCAAAGATTTCGCCCTTGCGCACTTCCAGGTCGAGTGCCTTTAACGCGTGAACCTTTTGGCGACCCCAGAAATCTCGATAAACTTTGCTGAGATTACGTGTTTCCACCACGACGTCCGAACCAGTCGCAGGGGTATTCTCAGCCTCTGGCCGGGCTGCCTCGGCCACTTGATCTGCCATGTCATCTCTCCGACGGAGTCTGTTCGGGAACTTTCCATCCTTGCCACGCGAGCCAACGATTTAAGATGTCGGCCTGGGCTGGGGCGAGCAATTCGCACCCATTGTTGGGTGTCAAGTTGGAAGATCCCGTGTGAAAATAGGAATTACACGATATAAGAAAATGTTGGAGTCTGGTGAAGTACGGCCCTTCCCGCAGGGGACTCGACAGGTCGTTGCTCCACGAACAGTCTAAAAACAGATTCACTGTGTACGGACAAGTAAATAAGACAGTTCAGGCGTCCAACACAAAATCTGGGATCGACCCTTGTTTACACGAGACACTTAGTATGACGGGTGCTCCCGTACGAACTAGTCCACTATAAGTTCCACCTCCGGACGTCGCAAGGATTGCTCCCTGACAAGTGAGAATCTTCCGGATAAACTGCCACTTTGGTTTTTCTTTCCTGTTCAGACTTGATGTTAGCGCATGGATGGTCTCGCCAACTCTGGCGTCCCCGCCTATCAGGCCGCCGTGGACTTCCTC
>JBGTHH010000470.1:0-2580 GCA_041746275.1 Pirellulaceae bacterium
AGGCGGCTGGGAGATTATGAGCTGCTCAGCGAACTGGGGCGAGGCGGGTTCGGTGTGGTCTATGCCGCGAAGCATCTCAAGCGAGGCGAAGTCGTCGCGTTGAAGACGCTGCCGATGGAGTTGGCACGAACCGGCCACGGAACCGACGACGCGGAACGGTTGCACAAGTTCCGGCGCGAGTTCCGCACGCTGTCCGAGGTAAATCATCCCAACCTGGTCGGCATGCAGACGTTGGAGGTCGAAGGCGACCAGTGGTTCTTCACGATGGATTTGGTCGATGGATTGGACTTCCTCGAGTATGTGCGGCCCAACGAAAAGCTTGACGAAGAACGACTGCGAGCTGTTCTTAAACAATTGGTAGCGGGTAAGACTTCGCTGGTCGAGAAGTTTCTGCTGCCGCTCAGACACGACGACACACTGCTCGTGCTTTCCGGTCGTTGCTACGATCGCGAGTCCGTTCCCTTCAAGGCGGTAGATTGCATTGTCGACGCCCTTTCGGCCTATCTTCGCTCGCGGCAGGCGAAAGAGTCGGCGGCTTTACTGCCCGATGACATACCGATGCTGGCCCAGCTTTTCCCGGTCCTCCGACGTGTGCAAGCGATCGCGGACCGGTCGGACGTTGAATTCTCGCGACTCGACAGCCGACAAATTCGTTATCGAGCCTTCGCCGCACTCCGTGAATTGCTCTGTGAATTCAGTCGTCGTACGCCGATCGTGATGTTTGTCGACGACTTGCAATGGGGCGACGCCGACAGCGCGACAGCGTTTGCCGAGCTGCTACAGTCAGCGGAAGCACCGGCCGTGCTGTTGCTCGGTAGTTATCGAACCGACGAGGCCGATGGCAGCCCGTATCTGAATCAGTGGCGTAAGAGTACGCATGTCGTTTCTGATGGCGAAGAGACTCTTGCGGAATCGCCATTCCCAGCGGCGGCCGCACGGTCCGCCTCGGCACACGATCACTTGGATCAGCGCTCCATTGAGGTCGGTGCATTAAGCAAAGAAGAGTGCCTTGAGCTATGTGCGACGCGGCTCGGCTGCGATATCAACTCTTTGCGCGAGGAAGTTGGTGATCTCTTTGCCAGTACACAGGGCAATCCCTATTTTCTGGAGCAAGTGATCGAGGGATTCGACCCACTGACAGGAAAAGTCCAGGCGCTGTCGCTTGATGAAGTCGTTGCTCGACGGCTCGGTCGTCTGCACGCAGTCGCCAAGCCGCTTCTGGAGGCCATCGCGGTGGCGGGAGCAGCGGTCAGTCTGACCGAAGCGGCGAAGATCGCAAACGTTTCCGAAGGGATTTTGATGACGATCACCCACATGCGAAGCGAACAACTGGTTCGATTTGTCGGGTCCGAGGCACAACAACTTGTCGATACGTATCACGACAAGATTCGTGAGACGACACTGGATCAGATTCCCGCGGCGCGGCGCCGTACTCTACATCGCCAATACGGCGAGTGGATTGAGGCAGCGGAGAACATCCGTGCCGATGAGGTGCTCGACTACTTAAAGCGAGATGCCGCGATTGGCGGAGAAGCACCCGACTTCTCGGATCGCGTCTTCGATCTCGCCTATCACTTTCATGCCGCCGACGACCCGCGCGGCTTTGCCTATCAATTGCTCGCGGGCGAACTGTCGTATCAGGCCTACGCATCGGAAGATGCCGTCGAGTTTTTGAAGCGAGCCGAGGAGTGCATGCCGAGCAACCTGTCCGACTCCCTTCAGTTTCGCCTCTGGCAGCGTTTGGCAACTTCTCACGCCAGGAAGGTGCTCGGGGACACCCATCCAATGTCGCGACCACAAACAATTGCTCAGCGAGAGATATGGGTTCCTCCTAACGTCTCTGAAAATGGCTGTCCCCGATTGTCTGCCGATTGTCTGGCTGTCCCCGATTGTCACCCCCCCGATTGTCAAAGAATTAGTATGCGATGGCCGTGAGTTCCAACCCCACACTTGACTCCAGCCATATCAGGGTGGTTGCTTGCAACCACAATCAACCCATCAGATCACCGTTCCAAAACGATCTCGAAGATGTTTCGCATAGCAAATCTTCTGGTGGTTTGTGGTTGCGAGCAACCACTCTACTTGCTTCGGCCGTTTATATCATCGTGTGACTGGTGGCTGCTCGGCCGTGCAACGCGAGCGAACGCGCCGCATCGCCCGATCCGTCCGCTGCCGTCACGCGCGGCTACTGGATTCTGGTAAGCGCCCCTCGCACGCTCCGCGCTCAAAACGTTGAATCGCGGACCGATCCACGACAATCGTTTCGCGAACGGTCCTAAGTTACCAAGATGGCTGGCTGTTTGCTTGATCCCAGCTCCCAGCGAGTGGGTTTGCCGCCAGTCGTTCACTCGTTTGCACGTCGGGCTTGTAGGACCGGCAAAGTGGCGCAGGACAACTAGTGCTTTGTCAATGCTAAAAATTAGGGTAGCTGCACTCGCAGAGTGCGGGAATCCCAAGGTCTGGCGACCATGGCTACCCGAAATCAAGAATTGACAAAGCACTAGGGTATGAACAAGAACTCGTTGGAATTCAACAAGGCTCGACAAACGCCTACGATGCCAATCGCGTCCGCGGCGGCCT
>JBGTHH010000471.1:0-2763 GCA_041746275.1 Pirellulaceae bacterium
CTCGGTCGACAAACGGAATGTTGCTTGGATATCTGTACGATCGTGAGTTCAAGGCGTTTCCTGTTCCGCTCGTTCTTCAGATCAACGATGGTCGCGTCGAATTTGCCAGTGACGGCCTTCCGCCTAGTTGACGGATGCTGGCAACTGCTCCCAGCGGGCATTTCGTCCAACACCGAACCGTGGCATTCGTGGAGAAAGCACAATGATTGACACGTCCATTCAGCCAGCGACCGACGAATCGGGTGAGGCCATTCCAGCGACAGAAATCAAGACTTCGTCATGGCGCTCGTTTATTCTGCAAGTGGCTGGAATGACGCTGCTCTTGTTTGGTGTGTTGGTTGGTCACGCGCTCTGGCGGACAGGCTCGCTGGCATTGGTTTGGCCCTACCTAACTGGGCAGCGCCTACTGTTCGAGCCAACACATCTAGTACTTGGTGCGATACCGAAAGGCACACAAGTTTTGGAAAGGGAGATTCGCGTTGTCAACGTAGCGTCGACGGACCTTCGCCTGCTCGGGTCACAAAAGAGCTGCGGTTGCATCGCCGTGGACGATTTTCCAATCACAATTCCTCCTGGCAAAGAGCGGATCTTGCAACTGAAGATCGGCATGCCGCGCGAGCCGGTGTCATTCGAACACTCCATCAAGTTCTTTTCTGACGATGCGGCCCGCTCGTCGGTTGTCGTCACGGTTACCGGTTTCGCGCCATAATCCGTCGTAGTTTTCCGGGACCGTGCGTGTCCCATTAGTTGTTTCCAGTTTGTTGTTCCCCGTACTTTGGACAAGGAGACGAAAGATGGTGAATCGATGTCTTGCTGGTCGAGTGTGTTTGGCGGTTGGGATCTGTTTGCTATTAGTGGCGTTCAGCACTTACCAAGCGCAAGCATCATGTGCGGGCAACGAAGATTGTAGTGACGGAGGATGCGTCGGCTCAACGCCACCTGATTGTGCCGGTCGGGTCTGTACTGACGATCAGGCTTGGGTTCCGAGTTACTGTTGGCAGTGTCAGTGCCAACCGAATCCCATTTTCCCTCCAAAGTGCAACTGCATGTTGTGACTTTGTCGGTGCTGTATGAAGCCAGTTGGCACGCCCTACGATGTCCAGCCCCTGAGCTGACGTTTCAGGCACCAATTGGAGTGTTCCTCAATTCTCCTCGCTCGTCCTAACAACAGATTCGGCCGTATGTTCGGATTGGGAAGCAAGAACAACCTTGCGGCACCCCAAACCTGGGTCGCAACTGATCCGGACAGTTACTCTGTCGGGAGGAGCGAGGAGAGTCTAGATCCCTTGTTTATTGCCGGAGGTCAAGGTGCTTCGTCCGTTACTTGGTGTTCAGCTTGGATTGGGCCTGTGTTGTCTGTCGGTGCGGGTTCTGTCAGCGCAGGATCATGACCCTCAGTTGCAGGACCGCTTCGTGCAAGGGGTGAAACAGGCATCAGAGAAGCTCCAGCGTATCTCGTTCCGTGTCCAATGCGTGTCGACCATGACCGACAGTGCGTCCGACAATGCGAATATCAGGGAATACGAAGTGGGGATACGGGGGCCGAATGGACTGCAATCGGGCGTGAGAAATGGTATTGGATTTGTGCAAGCACGGAATGATGTGTATGCGTTCGTAGTTCACCGTTCACCTCAAGGGGTTGGAGACAGTGTTCAATTCTTGGAACGAGTTGGTGTAAATCCTTCCATCGACGCAAAAATCGCCGCCGTACAGCAGGAGCCTCGCACAACCGCATTATTCGCTTACTATCTTTGGACAGAGCCGTTAGCTCGCGTCATCGAGCGTGAGAGATTCGAAATCAAGCGTGTGTATGCTGTACCATCGGACGATCACGACTTCGTTCGCGTCGAATTTAACTACGGCATCGACGATGCGTCGCAAAAGATCCACGACATTTTTACCAACGGGTACCTTGTTTGTGATCCTGCGCGACAGTGGAGCCTCAAGGAGTACGGTTGCACTCATCACAACCTTAATGACGACCATATCGGGACGCTGAAAACAGTTTTGGAGCATGGCGATGTAATTGGTGAGATGCCTGTTGCAACAAAGATCACGCAAACGATGGCCTCCCACGTCAATGATTACACAGCCGAATCCGTGATCAATGTGGAAGTGATCGGGCGCGAATTGTCTGAAGAAGAGTTGTATTTGAGCCACTACGGTCTACCGGAGCCGAACTTCGGACGAAGTTGGCTGGGAACTTGGGGCTGGTATTTGATCGGGGGAATCGGCTGCATCGTCGTGGGAGCGATCATGATCAAACGGCGGAACACTCGCCGCTAACCAGCGGAACAAACTCGCTCGTCGCCGGAGTGTAGAAGGTGCCTTCAATCGACCACGAAGTTGGACACCGTCCGGAAAACCCTTCTCCAGAAGCTTCGGTGGTCACTCCTGAGCCGAACTTGCCGCAGTTCGCAGGTGCGGGACGGCCCGTGATACTTGGTTCACAGCAGCCCAAATATCTCACGCGTCACCGTTTGCAGTATAAGCTGGCGACTGGCATGTTACTCGCCTTTTCCGCAACGCTCGGCTGGCACGACTTATTCGTGCTGACCGCAATGGTGGCAATTGTGGCCGGGACGACTAGACGAGTCCTCGCGATCGGTACGGTGTTGTTATACACGGTTTCCTTTCCGCCGCTTTCTTGGCCGACGTGGTGGTTTTGCCTGGCACCCATGGTTTGGATGTGGCGCGATTCGAATTTGAAGCGAACCACGTTTCAATGTGTCGTGGAAGCCGTCGTGATCGGCTTTGCAATGG
>JBGTHH010000472.1:0-2748 GCA_041746275.1 Pirellulaceae bacterium
TTATATTGCGGCGGCCAATCGAGGGCCAGCACTCAAAGATTGCTTTTTGGGGAATCCTACCCACACGGCACGCCAGCCGGCTTCGCCATCGTGTTTGCGAGCCAGGAGCACTCCCATCTTGGCAAATGGCTTTGAGGAACAACCTTCTTCGCGGGACATTGGTTTCGATGACGGGTAAAGCGAGGAATCAAGATCGTTGCGTTCCGAAGAGTTCGAAGAGCCATTCGCAGGCATGGCCCACCACGTTCCCCGTAACTCCGCCCGGCTAGCTGCTGAGGATGGGTGTCTCCAACGCTTCGCATCGGCGGCGCGAGCAGTTTTGGGTAGTCGGCAAAACGGTCATTGGCACGGCCGATTTATGGCGCTCCGTCGCCATCATCACATTGAACAGACCAGCAACAGCCATTAGATTCTTACGATGTCACTTACGCGCGCCGGGCGCGCATGTTGTAGAACGGAACTTGTTCCGTTTGCCGCGGACGGCACGGCTTCGAACGGAACAAGTTCCGCTCTACGGTTTGATTGCGGCGCCGTTGCATTAGGATCACCCCTGCACGAGTTGCGGCACCAGGAGACTGTTCTATGCTGATTTTCGGTTGGCGTACGCGATCCACGGTACGCGATACGGGAGCGTTCTCGTGTCCCGTCTGTCAGGGCGAACGTCAGTATGTCATCGTCGACCAGCAACGTTGGTTCACCCTGTTTTTCATACCGATCATCCCGCTAGGGCGATTCGGAGAACAGCTTCAGTGCAATGGCTGTGGGACGACTTTTGACCCCGCCCTTCTGCAGCGATCTACGCCAAATGGAGTCATTCAGGCTCAACTCGTCTCCAGTCACACCGCCACAAGTCCCTTTGGGGAAGATCCCAGCGACACCGGATTCGTGCCGGGGACGCCTACGTTTCCTTCGCGAACGGACGGCCGGCCAACGCCATCGACAACAACGACTTCCGGGCTATCGATCGGCAGCCTGATCAGCGGCAGTTTATCCCCGCTGCTAATCGTGACCTGTTTCGGGTCCCTCGTTTCCTCCGTCATTGCGATCATCACCGGCCACTTGGCTCTGGGAGCCATTCGTCGATCGGGCGGCCGAGTGCGAGGAAAATGGCAGGCGCTTACCGGCCTGACACTCGGCTATCTGTCACTGGCATTGACGTTCGCGCTGATCGTGTATTTGGGAACTCAGATGCGAGGCGGAGGGAACGATTCCTCGCCCGATTTAGCCACGCGGTCCAATGCCGTCGGAAACGCCCCCGAAGCGAGACTGAAACATGCCGAGTATCTGGTTGCCGCAAAACGCGGGCAGGAAATCGGCTTTGGCAACCATGCTCAGGCCCAGCAACTTGCCGAGCAGTTCGCGACACGCATGAAAGCCGCCGATGAAAAGCTGTTCACACAAACCCGCTCGCGGATCGTGCAGCTTTCCGGCGGGGAGTTTTTGACCTACTGCGAACTGCATTCGGATCGCTGTGCGTTGATCGTGCATGTTCCGTCGTATCGCGATTACACCTCGGATGCCAAGGAACTGTTGGCGACGGCCGCTTGGTACGTGGCTGCGGACCTGGTTTCGGGTGAGGTGGAACCCGGCAGTCGATTAGTCGTGGCACTACGCGGTTCCTTGCTTTACGGCGATGTCTTGACGGGCGTCGTGGACGACGACTCGGACGACGACTCCGAGGACGATCCGCCATTTGCTCGTCGGGATTCTGAAGTCCTGTTAACTTTCTTTGCTGCCCCGAGTGCTGCAGACGTAGATGACCGCGCCGTGGCGATCGTGCCCAACGAGGCCCGCTCGGACGACGCTACGCTTTCAACCGAGATCGTCGACCCAGCCACTTCAACTTCTCCGAACATGACACCAGAGGTTTCCTCGAACGGCCACAATCCCGTCGCACCTGCGGCGAACCCTCCGTCTCAGGTTGCCACACGTGCTGCTCCACAAGAGCCCACGGACACAACGTTGCCCGAGGTTGACTCGTCAAACGTCCGCCCCGCGCGTCGCAGTGGGCGCTCCACGCCTCGCGCGGAACCCTCGATGACCAACAAGGTTCCCGTGGAGTTGGTCTGGCAAACGCCCGCTCAAGGCTGGAACATCCAAGCGATGGCGTTTTCGACTGATGCCCGCTGGCTCGCGATGGGAACGATCGATCAGCAAGTGAGCATGCATGAAGTCGCCACCGGACGGGAAGTCTTTACATCGGAACGGATCGAAAAGTTGGGGCCCCTCGCCGCATTGGCCTTCGCACATGACGGCCAGCATCTGTTGGCTGGCGGAGCGAGCGGGGCGACCTGCGCGTTCGCCATCGATTCGTCCGGGCAGCTTGGCGAGCCGCAATTCCTTTATCGCCACGCGCGCGATGCGAGTTGTGTCGTCACCAGTCCGCGCCATCGTTTCACGGTGAGCGGCGGTCGCGATGGAACGGTTGCTTGGGAACCGTTTGGAGGGCAGGCGGCACCGCCGCGGATCCTCCAAGCGTTGGATCGACAAGTCTTGGCGGTGTTTCTACCTTCGGAAGGATCGACCGCCTCCGCCACGGATGGCCGCGGGCTCATACGATTCGACTTACGCACGGCAAAAGAAATTGACCGCCAGACGCTGCAGAGGAGCACGGCCCAGGCGGCCGCATTTCGCGCGGATGGACAACGTTTGGCGGTCTGCCATGGTTCTGAGATTCAGGTTTTCGATACACAATCCGGTGGCCTCGTACAAACCCTCGCGTCGCCGGATCGTCAGATGGCGTGGTCA
>JBGTHH010000473.1:0-1686 GCA_041746275.1 Pirellulaceae bacterium
CGCATGTCGGGCATCGGCAGCAAAGCGGGAGGCCCGGACTACTTGTTGCAATTCGTTGTGCCTCGCACGATCACGGAGAACACCATGCGTCGCGGCTTCGCTCCAGAGTCCGGTTAGGCTTCGGACTCCGGAGCACAGTTGAATGGCACAATCGGCAGCGTGAAGCACAAGCGGGCACCTGGGCCATAATCCGTGTCGGCCCAGATGCTCCCGTGGTGTGCCGTGATGATGGTATGGCTGATCGCCAAACCCATGCCCATCCCTTGCGGTTTCGTGGTCACAAAGGCATCGAACAGTTTGTCCAATTTGTGAGCTGGCAAGCCGGGTCCGGAATCGGTGACGGACACCCGCACCTGATCATGGAGGATCTCGGTGCTCACGATCACGTGGCGCGAGTCCGCTGCTACTTGACCAGTCGCCTCGAAGGCGTTCATCAACAGATTGATAATGACTTGTTGAACTTGAATACGATCGACGACGACCAGCGGGCTGGGCTCGACAAGTCGAAACTGCATGTGAACTTGGCCATGCCGCGCTTGGAATCCTAGCAACTCGACCGCCTCCTGGATGATTTGGTTGAGTGGCACGGTCTCCGTGTGCGGAGTGGCTTGGCGATTGAAATCGCGCAGGCGGCGAATGATCTGCCCGGCTCGCTCCGTGGCCTTGATGATCTCGTCCAACCATTCGGCGAGACCCGTGCCCGGGGACGAAGTCGCCGAGGCTGCGGCCGTGGCCAAGCTGTTGCGACCGGCACGAGCGTAGTTTTGAATGGCGTATAGCGGTTGGCTAACCTCGTGAGCGATCCCCGCGACCAATTCTCCCATCGTCGAGAGGCGGCTCACATGAGCAAGCTGTAGTTCTTTCTCGCGCAATTCGCGTTCGGCGCGTTGGCGCACGCGGATGTCGCTAATGCTGAGCCGCACGAGCTGATGCGTGGACGAGGGGACGCGCACGAGCCGAATCTCGCACGGAACTTCGCCGTCGACCGCGCTCGGATAGGTCCACTCCACGATCGGCAATTCGCCACGCAGAGCCCGTTCCAGCGAGTTTGGCGAGACGGCTTGGCACAGCTCGTCTACCAAGGCGGGCAACGTCTGCGGCGGTATCGCGCCGAAATCTTGCATTTGCTCGTCGGACAGGCCAAAGAGCGACTTGGCGTTTTCGTTGTATTCCAAGCAATTCCACGTCGTGGCATCGATCACGAGAATGGCTTCCGGCGCGTTCTCCACCAAGGTCCGATAGCGTTGTTCGCTGTCGCGGAGCGATTGTTCAGCGTGTTTGCGCTGCGTGATATCATCGGAAATGCCCATGATTCGGCATACCTGCTCCGAGTCGTCGCGGAGTGGTATGAAGCACGACCAAAAGACGCGCGTCCCGGGTCCCACGGAAGTTCGAAACTCAAACTCGGTCGCTGCTCCCTGACACGCGCGCTCGAACAGTCCCTGCACACGTTCGAGATCTTCAGCCACCACGAACGCCGACATAGGCATTCCCAGGAGTTCGCTCTCCGACAGATTGTCCAACATGCGTCGCCCCGTCGCATTGATCGACGCCAGCGTGCCATCCAACTCGATCTCGTGAATGCACACGGGAGCGCTATCGACGAGCGCGCGGTATCGGGCTTCGCTGTGTCGTAGTGTCACTTCGGCGGCTTTGCGCTGCGTGATATCCGTTACGATCCCACGC
>JBGTHH010000474.1:0-6932 GCA_041746275.1 Pirellulaceae bacterium
TCAGGAGTTCTGATGGTAGTTTTTCACCTTCCTACGTGGTCTACGTCGGTCCCGTCCGCGCGGTGCGGGACCGGTTCAGCGCATTTTGCTGAGCGGGTGTTGAAATCCGGCGTGGAGACATTTGACGATGGAAACGGATTCCTCCCCCATATCACCGGTGCCGGCCGCGACACCGTGTGGGTTGCGAGCCCGCGTGCATGAGTTCCTCGACCGCCCGCACACCTTTGCCGCTTGCATAGTCCAGGCGGGCATTTACGTCCTCATCCTGGCTTCGGGCTTCACGGCCCTATTGGAATACGGCTTCCCCGAGCAGGCCGCGCCCCATCTCGCATGGCTGCAGACGGCCGAATACTTCTTCTTGGTTGTCTTCACCGTGGAATACCTGCTGCGGCTGTGGGCAGCCCCGAATCGGCCGCAGTTCGTCGTACGCCCCTGGAGCATCATCGACCTGCTCGCCATTCTGCCTGGACTGACCGCCATGGCGTTGGAAGCGACGGTAGCGGGGACCGAGTTGCGCCTCCTGCGGCTGATCCGGGTGCTCCGTTTCCTCCGGGTCCTGCGGATCTTGCGTCTGCTGCGGGTCGAATTCTTTGGCAAGCTATTCCAGTTCCAGAACACAGTCCTGCAGGCGATCCTGCCGGTGATGGTGCTGTTTCTGGTGGGTAAGGGAGTCGTCTGGCTGCTGGAATGGGCAGGCCTGTGGAAGCCCGCGCTGGAGTTGGGCGAGTTGTTCGCTATCATCGGCTTCTCGCTGGGCATCGTGCTGGCCCAGAAGGTGGCGGCGACCTACGAGAAATTCGTCCAGGTCGAGGAGTCCGAGGTCCACTTAGCGAACGTGTTGGCGGCCCTCGAAGTCATCCTTGACCAAGCCCGCCCAGGCGACGGCACACGCGCGATTCGAACATGGGCCAGGCTGTTCCTAAGCGTCTTGACCAGCCGCGAGGTTCGGCCCGCCGTCCTCCGCGGCGACCCGCTCTGGCAGGCCAACCACGCCCTGTATGCGATTATCAAGGAGCATGAGCCCCAGCCAGCCGACCTCACCAATATGTATGTCGACATCACACGCGTGGCGGCCTTCCTCCTGCACAAGAAAGGCCACCGCACACCGCGCCCCTACGATTCATTGCTGCTGCAAGCCACCATCATCTACGCCTGCCTGTTGACCCTCTTCCTGCCCGGTGTGGCCGGCCTGCTGTCCGTCGCCATCGCCGTCTACGTCCTGTACGGCATGTACTACCTCACCCAGGACCTGGATGCCGTAATGGGCGGCGAGTTCCGTCTTATCGCCATCAACCTGACCGACCTGCTCCACATCGCTGAAATGCCCCACCACACCCAATTTGCCCCGGCGGATGTCGTCCGAGACATCGGGCCCCCTCCACAGACCCCCGTGCCCTCCATTCCTACCCACCGGTGACCTATCGCCTTCGCGGATAGTGCCAGGCCGACCCCTCTTTCTATCGGTGGCTGGGAGTGACGAGTTTCGTCGATCCACCCTGCATGGAGGCGTGATTCGGGCTAGAATGCGGCGTCGCTAGCTTGTCAGCGGATGCACCTATTCTCAACGACGGATCGTGATCATGAGCGCTCGCAACTTTGTCCACCTGCACTGCCACAGCCATTACAGCTTGCTGGACGGAGCCAGCCCAATCGACAAGCTCGTCCAACGCGCCAAAGAACATGGCATGAATGCGCTGGCGTTGACGGATCACGGCAATCTGCACGGCGCTTTGGAGTTTTATCGCAAGGCGAAAGAGGCCGAGATTAATCCGATCATCGGCTACGAAGCGTACATCGCACCGGGCAGCCGCTTTCAAAAAGACGCCGGCAATATGAAGGAGGCGAGTTATCATCTGACACTGCTGGCCCAGAACCGCACTGGCTTCCGGAATCTCGTCAAGCTCGCGTCGGCCGCCTCGCTGGAAGGCTTTTACTTCAAGCCGCGCATCGATAAGGAGATTCTGGAGGCTCACAGCGAAGGCATCATCTGTCTGAGCGGATGCGTGTCGAGCGAGTTCAGCCGGATGATCTTGCGTGGTACGGGGGGCGATGACGCAGTGAAGGATGCCGTGGAGGTCGCGCAGTGGTTCCACTCGGTGTTCGGCGACCGCTACTTCATCGAGATCATGAACAACGGTCTCGACATTCAGCGTCTGGCGATGGAAGGCGCGGTCGATGTCGCACGCCGCGTGGGCTTGCCGTTGGTCACGACGTGCGACGCGCATTATGTCGACCGCGAGGACGCCGAGGCGCAGGATGTCTTGCTATGCATCAACACTGGCAAGTTCCGCACCGATGTGTCGCGTATGAAGATGGATGGGAACGACTATTACTTGAAGCGTCCCGAGGAGATGTACGCCGCGTTTCCCGGTTTCGAGGACGCGGTGGCGCGGACTCAAGCCATTGCCGACAGCGTCGATCTGGATCTGGAATTGGGAAAACGCCATTTTCCAACGTATTCGTTCCCCGCCGAGACCACGGCCGAGGACTACTTGCGCAAGCTGTGTCTACAGGGTCTCCACGAGCGTTACGCCGACAATCCAGCCATGTTGGCGGACGGCCAATTAGTGCAAGTGGTCCTGGATCGGCTTGATCGCGAATTGGGCGTGATCAACAAGTTGGGCTTTTCCAATTACTTCCTGATCGTCTGGGACTTCGTGCGCTATTCGCGCGAGCAAGGGATTCCCGCGACGGCTCGTGGAAGTGGTGTCGGGGCGCTGGTCTGCTACGCGCTCTACCTCAGCCACGTCTGTCCGATTGAGTACGATCTGCTCTTCGAACGGTTTCTGGACGAAAGCCGTTTGGAAGCCCCTGATATCGACATCGACTTCTGCAAGGATCGTCGCGGCGACGTGATCCGCTACGTCAAGGAGAAGTACGGCGAAGCCAATGTGGCTCAGATCGGAACGTTTGGAACTCTGGCCGCACGAGCCGCCATCAAGGATGTGGGCCGCGCGCTGGGCATACCGTTAGGACGCGTCACCGAAGTCACGGGGATGGTGCCCGAGGAACTGGGCATCTCGCTGCGGAAGGCTTTGGAGAAGAGCGACGACCTCCGCCGGACCTATGAGAACGACGGTGAGATTCGCGAACTGCTCGATCTGGCCATGAAGATCGAGGGCTTGGCCCGCAATGTCGGCACGCACGCGGCGGCAGTGGTGATCGCCGATCGGCCTCTCACCGAATACGTGCCGCTGGGACGAGTCTCCGGCAAGACCGACATCATCACGCAATGGTCGATGAACGATGTCGAGGCGGCGGGCCTGCTGAAGATGGACTTCTTGGGCCTGCGCAATTTGACGATCCTCTCCAAGGCCGTCGATCTGATCGAACAATCGACCGGCAAACGCGTCGATCCGCTGAAGTTTCCGCTGGACGATGAAGCCACGTTCGCGTTGCTGCGGCGCGGTGAAACGAAGGGCATCTTTCAGTTGGAGAGCGGCGGCATTCGCGATCTGCTCCAGCGGATGAAGCCCGATCACTTCCTAGACATCATCGCCACCAACGCCCTGTATCGTCCTGGCCCGTTGGAAGGCGGCATGGTCGATGATTCCATCGATGTGAAGCATGGTCGCAAGCAAGCGGAGTACAAACATCCGGTTCTGAAAGACATCCTGGGCGAGACCAATGGCATTATGGTCTATCAGGAACAGGTGATGCGTATTCTGAATCGACTGGGCGGCATCCCGTTGGCCGCGGCGTATACGGTGATCAAAGCGATCAGCAAGAAGAAAGAGTCGTTGATCGCAAAGAACTACGAGAAGTTTATCGAAGGTGCCGTGGAGCGCGGCATGAAGGAGAAGGAAGCCAACGAGATCTGGGAGCTGATCATCAAGTTCGCGGGGTACGGTTTCAATAAGAGCCATTCGACCGCATACGCCTTGATCGCCTACCAAACGGCATATCTCAAGGCACATTATCCGGTCGAGTTCATGGCGGCATTGCTTTCCGGTGACATTCCCGGTCGAAACTTCAAACGCAAGGACCCATTGGTTGAACATCTGGAAGACTGTCAGCGGATGCAGATCGTGGTCGTTCCGCCGGACGTCAACACGTCCCATGTCGATTTCACGGTGGCCGATGGCAAGATTTACTTCGGTCTTTCGGCGATCAAGAGTTGCGGTGGTTCGGCGGCGGAGACGATCGTTGCCGCCAGACAATCGCGGGGGCGATTCACCAGTCTCTTCGATTTCTGCGAGCGGGTGGATGCCTCGTCGTGTAATCGTGCCACGGTCGAGACGCTGATCAAAGCGGGCGCGTTCGATTCGTTCGGGAACAGGCGACGGCAGTTAATGGACGTGCTGGATCGTGCTCTGCAAGCGGGTGCGTCGGCGTTGGCGGATCGCCGAAGTGGTCAGAAGAGTTTGTTTGGGGCCTTCGAGGACGAGTCCGATTCGAAGTCGGCTATCGAGCTGCCGAATGTGCCAGAGTATGAAGAGCGCGAGCGATTGGCGATGGAGAAGGAAGTGCTCGGCTATTATTTGTCGAGTCATCCGCTATCCGAATATGAGAAAACGCTCGCGACGTACTGCACCCACACGACCGCCGATGTGGCTGGTCTGCCTGACAAAACGGAAGTAATGATGGGTGGGATGCTGTCGGCGATTAAGCTGTCGCATGTCAAACATGCCAAACCCGATAAGCCCACGAAGTACGCCAATTTCGACTTAGAGGATATGGCCGGCGCGATTCGGTGTATCCTCTGGCCCAATGAATTCGCTTCGTCGGGAGAATTGGTCCAGGCGGATGCGATCGTCGTGGTGCAAGGCGCGGTCGATCGACGTGGTGGCGGTGACGAAGCGAACTTGATTGTGAACGAACTGATTCCGCTGGACCAACTGGGGGCCCGTTACAATTCCGGCGTCATTGTCCATATCGACGAAGAACGTCACGGGCCCGAGAAGTTGACTCGGGTTCGCGAGATCTTACGGGCCTACCCCGGTGGCTGTGAGTTGCAGCTTGTGCTGTCGCTGCGCGATGGAAGTCAGGTTCGACTGCGTTCGGGCAAGTTCCGCGTGGAGGTGAGCGCCGAGCTCCGTCAGCGTCTCGACGAATTGCTCGGCCCCGGCAACTTCAACGTGATAACCGCCAAACCCACATTTTCCTCGTCCGGTCCCAAACGACCGCGCCGCGGGGCCGTGCAACGCGTGTGAGGCCCGCGCGACCTGTGGGGACGCTACGTCTTCCCGTGCAAGCGTCCGACGGTGGATTGGAAGTACTTGTCGCGGCGAACGACCGTTTCGATTTTCGTTTGCCGTAGCTGGAGATCATCTAAGTTCGCGTTGCACATCCGACAACCGACCAATTCCACATGAAAACGGATGTACTCCATATACTCCGGTTCCAATGCGCCCAATAGCGAACTACCCAACTGCTCGCGAGTCGGGCAGCTCACGCGATGACGCCGCCAGATCTCGCCGATCGAATGGACACCGGCATCACGCCGCGCGTTGATCAGCGCCAGCGTTTCACTCAGCTTCCGATTGCGCCGCAGTTCCGACTCGATGGCCGCCATCGCGCTAGGGGCCAACTCTTCGTCGAGATAGGCTTCCAGTTCGGCTTCGCTAAACGATTGCGTCATGGCGTTCCCAATTCCAACGTTTGATCAATCGGCGTACAGTTCGGGAAAGACATCCGCGCAAAGTTCCTGTCGCTGAACTAGCGTGCGAGTGCGCGTGAGGAAATCGGACTTGAAGTTGGCGACTTGTTGTTCCGAGATCCCCAGTTCTTCGGCGGCACGCTTGTTGTTCCAGCCGCGCACAAACAGCAACTCGATACAACTCAACTTGACCCAATCGCCGCGTTCCATCCACATTTCGACATGCTGCCGGAACGCGTCCTGGATGGCCTGCTCTTCGAGCTTGCGCTGTTCCGCGCTACGGGCGATGCTGCTGGCGGGACGCAACGGCGACGCGAATTGCCACTCGCCGCGCGAGTCGTTTCCCACCGAAATCGGCAGCGTCGGGCGTCGCCCTTCACGACGCATGTGATCGGTCAGCTTGTACGCACAGATCGAAAACAAATAGCTCTCCAACGGGCGCTGGCCGTCGTAATTGGGAAGACTGTTCAAGAAGCCGATGAAGGCCTCTTGCACAATGTCCTCGCTGGCGGCGCGGCGGCCCAAACGACTTTCCACAAAGGCCAGCAAGCGGCCCTCGTAACGGGCGATCAGGTCTCGCCAAGCAGCGGCATCGCCCGCTCGAATGCGCTCGATGATGAGTCGATCGGTCTCCGGAGCAGCAGCCATGAGCGAAGCAATAGGTGAATGGGACGCTTGACAGTACTTTTATAGCCTGTCCGAAAAGGGGGCAGACCCTCTCCGGCGAGGCCGAATACCAAGTGAAATCTCCTCGCCTCCAAAGGGTCAGCCCCCTTTTCTGACAGGCTCTTACATCCATGTGATCCAACGGGCACCGCATGCGGACATGGCTACGGTAGCCAGTATCGCCGCCGCCGCTCCCATCCGCAAGCGACGTGTGTTATCGCCGCGAGTGGCGGCGGCGAGTCGCAAGTAGGAAAAGAGAGTGGCTAGGACGAGCAGTACCGCACCCGCCCCGAGTCCGGTCTGATACAAACGCGACACGGCACGCACTTCGCTCCACCGCTGATCAATCGCCAAGCGGAGTTGGGGATCGAGCTTGACCAGAGCATGAGCTTGATTCATGACGCCGTATTCGAACTCGATCTGTTCCTCAAAAGGAGCTTCCGCGATATCGAAGGTGCGAGGTCCGAGCGTGAGATTCAAGACACGGGTGCCCGCCGCCTGTGTCTCTTCAATCTCGTAGTTGAGCAATCTCGACGCCTGGGGCGACTCCAGGTAGTCGTTCACATACGTATCTAAAGCTTTTCGGACGGCATCGTGCAAAGCGAGTTGGGCGGCGCGTTTGCGAACGTGCATCCCTGATCCGATCGCCAATTGATGAATGTCGCCG
>JBGTHH010000475.1:0-2124 GCA_041746275.1 Pirellulaceae bacterium
GAAGAAGCCGCCATCGCCCGGACGTTCTTCGACGAGTTCCAACGCCGCGTCCAAGGGGACGTCCCAAGCGGCGGAACGCGCCGCCGACCGGGCGTTCAGCGTCCGGCCGTCACTGCCGCTGGATGAAGACGCGACCGGCGATAGGACGCTTGACGGCATGCGCCCTCTCAAGGGAGCGTTTTGCATCGCGGTCGACCGCATCCGTCCAGATCTCAACCAGCCTCGCAAGAACCTCGAAACCGACGCCCAGCGAGAACTCACTGCCTCGGTGAAGGAGCACGGCATCCTGCAAGCCATCGCCGTCCGGCGTATGCCCGGATCGGAGATCTTTCAGATCATCAGCGGCGAGCGGCGCTATCAAGCCGCGCTAGCTGCGGGACTTGCCGAGATCCCCTGCTGGATACAGGAGCCGGAGGAACAAAAGATTCTTGTCCAGCAACTCATCGAGAACTGGCAACGGGCCGACCTGCATCCGTTTGAAATCGCCGACACGCTCGGCCGGCTTCGCGACACGCTTGGCTACACGCAGACAGCGCTTGCGAAACTCACCGGTAAATCGGAGAGTGAGACTTCGAAGTTGCTGGCCCTGCTCGATCTCTCGCCGCAAGCTCAGCAGCTTGCGCGGAGCGATGCAGGTCGCGTGCTCACGCGCCGCCATCTCTATGCCGTGAGCCAAACTCCACAGGCGGACCAGAGTACGCTCGTCGAACGCATCGCGGTCGAAGGACTCACGGCCGAGGATACCGAACGGGCGGTGGCGGCGATGCGGCCGACCAACACTGGCACTCGCAAGCGAGGGGCTCCCATCCACCGCATCCGCTTCAAAACGTCACAGGCCACGGTTCTCCTGACATTCCGCCGCAAGAGCATCACTGACGAAGACGTGCGGGCAGCACTGGAGGAGGCCCTGGAGCAGACCAAGCCCAAACCGGACATCAACATCGTGCGACCGAAATACAGCGAGACTTCCGCTTGAAGGCCGATTGAGGGGGGCTGCGTGTCGGTTGGTGTCGGCGTCCGTCCTCTCGATTCGTGGCGAATGGTGTGCAGTTTTTGGCTTGCGAAAGCGATTGAAGAGAGAAGTTTCCCGCGGGAAAACATGGTGGCATATCGCGCCATATCAATCCTGACATTCAAACAAGAATTCCTGTAACACGAGCGAGTCGGTGTGCGCGCCGATGCTTGCAACGGCACCAGCCAAACTACATTCGGTGTGTCGGCTCGTTGAATGTTTGCGCGATCTATCTCAGGTCACGCCCTCATTACGCACTTCGGGGTCCGGCATGTCGGGGCTTCGGTACGTGCGTTGCCCTTCTGGAACTGCACTACGCTCCGGACTACTCTGGCGGACCGTCCAGCAGATGCTCGACTTCCCACAGCTTCACCGTGCCGCTGACATGCCCCACAATCCTGGTCCACCGTTATGAGAGTACGGGCTGGGGCCGGGAGGACGTCAACGGCGATGACACGACATGGAGAGGTGTTTCGATTAAAACGGTACGCTGGTCATGAATCCAGGAAGGTGACGATGCGGTTCGCCACAAGCGTATGGTTCTGGTAGCCCTTAATTAGCAACTTCGGCAAACCGGGGGGTACATCAAACTCGACCGGCGACGATGACAAGGTGAAACTACGATAGTGTTTTACGTTGCCGTATACTTCCAAATCCGTCATGTTGACTGCGCGACATGACACATGCGTGCCACCGTTCACAGTACTGGACGTTTCAACAATCAGATCATGCGCAGGCATCTGGGACAGCTCGAATGCAGCCCGAGTGATCAAATCCTGGTTGCGTTGAAGGACGTCGCGGAGAGTGAGTTTGTAGTCGACATCTGGCCGGATTCCCAAGTCCTCTAGCAGTCGCCCTTCATTAGGACCAGTTCGAATACAGCGGCGCACTGTGAAGCCAAAGTTTAATCCACCCGGAAGCGTGCGTAAGCCGCTTGGCGCGGCGTTAGGATAGACGTTGAGTTCGTCATTCATCCAATGAACATGTCGAATCTCGTGCTGAATTTCGCCATCCGTGATGAGCCACATCGTACCACCAAATTGCGAGGCCGGGCCGGAATTGGATGCGTTATTACTAAGGGACACGCCGTTTCGATTGAATGCACTCCGCAA
>JBGTHH010000476.1:0-4557 GCA_041746275.1 Pirellulaceae bacterium
ATCAAGTTGCATCACAATGTCGGCGGCTTGCCCGAGGAACTGGGATTCGAGCTCATTGAGCCCCTCCGTGATCTCTTTAAGGACGAAGTGCGGAAGCTCGGTCTGGAGCTCGGGCTTCCTCCCGACCTGGTTTGGCGCCATCCCTTTCCCGGGCCGGGCTTAGCGGTTCGGTGTTTGGGGGAAGTTACTCGTGACAAGCTGGAAATTCTGCGCGAGGCCGACGCGATTGTGGTGGGCGAGATCAAGGCGACGGGGTTGTATCGGCAGACATCGCAAGCGTTTGCGGTGTTGCTGCCCGTGCAAAGCGTCGGTGTGATGGGGGATGCCCGGACCTACGAGAACACCGTTGCGGTGCGCTGCGTCGACACCGATGACTTCATGACTGCGGATTGGTCCCACTTGCCCTACGAACTGCTAGCCCAAATCTCGACCCGGATTATCAATGAAGTCAAAGGCGTGAATCGAGTCTGCTATGACATCAGCTCGAAGCCACCTGCGACCATCGAGTGGGAGTGAGCCAAACGTGCCAAGTCGTTGGATCGTTGGAGATGGGTCTCGACAGACAACAAAAAAAGCCCGGTCGTGGGGAACGACCGAGCTTTCGACGTGTCAGGGGCCCGGGTTGCTCGGGTCAGCGGGGCGAGCTGGCTAAGAAGGCTCGTGACCGTTGCAAATCGGGCGGAGGCAAGGTGAGGATGTTTCCCGGCGTTGGCCGGTACACATGCCATCGACTGACAGTCCTCGTTGGAAACATGATTTTCGGAGTTGCTGTTACAGTAGGAACCATTGGCACATTCGTCATGTTCGTTACAGATTGGCTGGCTTGCCACGCGTGAATCAGCGCATAAAAAAAGCATGACCGGGACGATGCGGTCATGCCTCTTGCAGCGACAGGATGGACATGTGCTACTAACTGAAAAGGAATCCCCCCAGACACCTCCTCAAGACCAACAGCCTGTCATCTAATACAAAGCATCGGTTCGTTAGATTGCGAATGATCACTTTCTTCGGACCATCCAACAAACCCTACGCATTTGGAATAGTTTAACAAGATGAGTCGACAGTACATTTACACGATTGAAAATCTGACCAAGAAGCACGGCCAACGCGAGGTGCTCAAGGAAGTTTGGCTGGCCTTTTACCCGGGGGCCAAAATTGGCGTGCTCGGCCGTAACGGGGCTGGCAAGAGCACCTTGCTGCGCATCATGGCCGGACTCGACAAGGACTTCGACGGCGAAGCGAGGCTGACGGCTGGTTTCACCGCCGGTTATCTGTCTCAAGAGCCCATCCTCAACCCCAACAAAGACGTGTGGGGCAATGTCGAGGAGGCGGTTGCCACGCGGCGCGGCATGTTGGACCGCTACAACGAGATCAGCATGAAACTCGCCGAGCCCATGGACGATGACAAGATGCAGAAGTTGTGTGACGAGATGGCTCGGCTGCAAGACCAGATCGAATCGACGAACACTTGGGAACTCGATCGCGAAATCGAGATTGCGTTCGAGGTCATGAGCTTGCCTCCCCGGGATGCCGATGTGACACAGTTGTCGGGCGGAGAACGGCGCCGCGTGGCACTGTGCAAGTTGTTGCTCGAACACCCGGACCTGCTGCTGCTCGACGAGCCCACTAACCACTTGGATGCGGAAGCCGTGTTGTGGCTCGAACGCCATCTCGCGGAATACTCCGGCACCGTCGTCGCGGTGACCCACGATCGTTACTTCCTGGACAATGTGGCTCAGTGGATTCTGGAACTCGATCGGGGCAGGGGGATTCCCTTCGAAGGCAATTACTCCGCTTGGCTGGAGCAGAAACACGAGCGGTTGCTACGTGAGGAACGTCAGTCCGCCGCGCGGGAGAAGACATTGAAGAAAGAATTGGAATGGGTGCGAATGTCCCCGCGAGCACGTCAAGCCAAAAGTAAGGCGCGTATCAGTGCCTACGAACAGATGGCTGCCGCTCAGAAAGAAGATCGCTCGGAGGAATTGGAATTACAGATTCCTCCTGGCAAGCATCTCGGCGATCTGGTCATCGCCGCCGACAATCTGGTGAAGGGCTTCGATGGCCGCACGCTGATTGACGGATTGAATTTTAACTTGCCTCCGGGCGGCATCGTGGGCGTCATTGGTCCCAACGGTGCGGGCAAGACCACGTTGTTTCGCATGCTTGTGGGTACGGAGCAGCCGGATGCGGGAACTCTTAAGGTCGGCACCACCGTCGAACTTGGCTACGTGGATCAGAATCGTGACTCGCTCGATCCGGACAAGACGGTCTATCAAGAGATCTCCGGTGGTTATGACAATCTGGACCTGGGCGGCCGCACGATCAACTCGCGGTCGTATGTCTCGCGATTCAACTTCAAGGGACCCGATCAGGAAAAGAAGGTCGGCACGCTGTCTGGAGGCGAACGCAACCGCGTCCATCTGGCCAAGCTCTTGCGTCGCGGTTCCAACGTGCTGTTACTGGATGAACCGACCAACGACTTGGACGTCGATACGCTCCGGGCATTGGAGGAAGCGATCGTCAACTACGTTGGTTGCGTCGTCATGATCACTCATGATCGCTGGTTCCTCGATCGCTTGGCGACCCATATCCTGGCCTTCGAGGGAGACGGTCACGTACACTGGTGTGAAGGCAATTTTCAGACCTACGAAGACCAACGCCGGGAACGCATGGGAATCAAAGATGACGACCCGCAGCGCTTTCGCTATAAAAAATTACATCAATAGAAGCTGAATTACCTGGAGAAATGGAACATGACGGTTTTGCATAGTGGCACGACGAAAAAGTATTCGGAACAGTGGGAGAATGTGTTTGGTGGAGGCAAGACGAAGAAAGCCCCGGCCGCCGCGAAGCAACAGGGAGCCGCCAAGAAGAAAAAGAAGGCGGCTCCCGCCAAGGCCAAGACCAAGAAGAAGTAGTCGAACCAACGCGGAAACTGGGGCTACTCGGCAATGCAATAGAGGTGTTGGAACGTGCGAATGAAGATCTCGCCGTCGGATACCGCGATAGTCGAATTGCTGGGTTCGCCCAACGGATTCCGAGCCAAGCCTTCGTATTTCTCTGGATTGGGGCGGAAGACGACGGTCGAGCCATCTTGGCCAGTGACGTAGCAGCGGCCCGCCACGTGGACGATCGAACCCCAACTCGATCCACTGCGCTCGGTCCACAAGACTTTATTGCTCTTGGGTTCCAGGCATTCGAGGGTGCCCGGCCCGGCATTGGGTCGGTAGATGTGACCGTCGATGAACACACCGGAGCCAATGCTTTGCGGATTGGTTTCATTGCGCCATAAGCGATGCGACTCGGTGATGTCTCCACTGCCGCCCAGACGCAGGGCCAGACCGGGACCTTGGAAGCCACCAATGGCAACCAATAAATCATCGCCAATCAATGGCTGTGAGTAGGCCAAATCGCCCTTGGGTCCACGAATGCCGTCACAGGACCAGAGCACTTGGCCATCCTCGGGCGCGTAGGCCAAGACTCGCGTCGGCATGGTGCAGATGACTTGATCGATGCCCTGGACCGAGGCGATGATGGGCGTACACCACGAACCCTTGTACTTGCCGTCTTCGCGCGAACTCGGCGGGCCCTGATGCGGCTCCTCGACTTCCCAGAGCGTTTTTCCCGTTTGCAGGTCGAAGGCGGCGATGAAGGTTCGCGCGCCCGGTCCCGTGTGTAAGAGCACCTTGTCTTGGTAAATCACCGGCGAAGTACCATAGCCCCAAATATGTTCGAACTCGCCCAGCTCGCGCGACCAAAGTGGCTGGCCCGCGAAGTCCAGACAGAACAAACCAGCGGAAGCATGCCAAACCACGACGCGGCTGCCGTCCGCGGCAGGGGTCGAACCACCATACGGATTGGTTTGATGAGTCGGCATCTTCTTGCCATAGTCGACTGTGTGTACCCAAAGCTGTTTTCCATCCTGGCGATCAAAACAGTACAACGATCGTTGCTTGCCATCGGCGTCCTCGGCACAGGTCACAAAGACTCGGCCGTTCGACACGATCGGGCTGCCGTTGGCGGGGCGGGGCAGGGGAGTGCGCCACTTGACGTTTTGCTCGGCAGTCCAGGTCATCGGAGCGGCCGTTTCGTTTGAGACGCCATCTCCGGTGGGGCCGCGGAAACTCGGCCAGTCCTCCGCACGGACCTGGATCGCGGCACAGGCAGACAGGATAACGCATGTGGCAACGAGGCGGCTGTGGCTCATCTTTCTATCTCCCAATACAGCTTGTCGATCTCACGCTGGAACGCATTATCGTGGATGCCCAGCTCCCTGTCAGCTAGACCCTCGCCAAGAAGATCGCTGTTGACAGTTTTGGGAGTCACGATGAGGGAGCGTCTGGGCTATACTTTCGCATCCCCATAAGTTCAGGATCAGAGTTCGATGAAGCTCGTCATTTTTCCCGCGGTCGACGAACATCGCTTGCGCCACATCGAAGCCGCCACGAGTTCGCTGCGCGTCGTTCAGGCCGCCACTCCGGAGATCGCCATCGCGGAGGTCGTGGATGCGGATGCGTTCTTCGGGAAACTCACACCGTCGATGTTGGCCGTCGCGTC
>JBGTHH010000477.1:0-15792 GCA_041746275.1 Pirellulaceae bacterium
CCTCGGGCGGATACCTCGGCTACGCTTCCCGAAGTGGTTTCGGAATTCGCGCTGCTAGAACGCGATTTGTCCGACTACGACGTCGTCTTCCTGTGCAACGTCGCCAGTGTCAGTCCGGAGGAGGCGCGCGTGCTGCACGAGTACGTGCTGCGCGGGGGCGGGCTGGTGTTTGTGCTGGGCGATCTCGTGCAACCGGCGAACTACAACGATCGCTTTGGCGAGTCGTCGGAGTTCCGCCTGTTGCCGGCGCGGATCGAGGATGTTGTCGGAGGCGAGCCGCACACGTTCGATCCCCGCGAGTACCAACATCCGCTAGTCGCTCCATTTCGTGGATTCGAACGGGCGGGTTTGTTGACCGTGCCGATTTGGAGGTATTTCCGTTTGTCGGACGTTGAGGCCACCGCCAGCGTGGCGTTGGCTTTTGAGAACGGTGATCCCGCGATTGTCGATGAAACCGTCGGCCAAGGACGTGTTTTCGTGCTGGCCACGGCCGCTTCGCCCGAGTCCGTGGATCAAACGACCGATCCTCCCACACCCTGGACGGCTTTGGCGTCGTGGCCCAGCTTTCCGCCGTTGGTGCATGAGTTGGTCCGCTTGGCCGCGAGCGGCAAATTAGCGCGACGTAATCTGCTCGTTGGGGAAATGCTGGAGTCCCGCATTCCCGCATCGTTCGCGCGAGATGGTGGACGACTAACAACTGCCGCGGGCGAAGACATTCCGCTATCCGGGAGTGGCCGTGATCGGCTATGGAACTATGACCGTACCCCGCAGCCCGGATTCTATCGTGCCGATTATGGTTCCGATCAACAGATGTCGGAGCTATTCGCGGTCAATGTCCACACCGCCGAAAGCGATGTGACGCGCATGGCCCCCGCGCGGCTTGCGGATTTCTTCCAAGCCCAGGCTTCCAGCCGTCCGCCTCAGGCGGCATCCGTGCCAGTCGACTCCCCATTGTTTCGGTTGTTTCTCCTTGGTGTCGTCGCCTTGCTGATCGTCGAGACATTCCTGGCGTGGCGTTTCGGAAGGGGAACGTTATGACCACCGTAGCTAGCGCCTGGCGAGATTGGGCTGTCGGTTGGTTCGCGGCCGAATCGTTCGTCGCGGGCGAAGGAACTCAGATCACGTTCGACCACACCTGGGTCTGGCCAGCGTGGGTGACGTTGCTACTGATCATCCTCTTGACGGTCTATGTGTGGGCGATATACCGGCGCGAAACTCAGGTCCGACGTTCTCTTCGCATCGTGTTAGCGGCGCTGCGGTGTGCGGTGTTCGCGCTGGTCATCTTCATGTTGTATGGGTGGGTCGAGCATCGGCATCGCACGGAGTTACCGGAATTGATCGTCGCTTTCGATACGTCCGAAAGCATGGCCATTGTCGATACGTATCCCGATGCACGGGTTGACGCAGCCATCCGCCGTTATTACTCCGACGATTCCTCTCGTTTGGGACAAGCGAAGATGTTATTGGCTCATCCGCAACGTGGCTGGCTGTCGGCGTTGCGGGAACGCTATCGTGTCCAACTCGTGCGCATCGGCGATGCCGCGCGTCCAGTTCCTGTGGATGCTGAGAGTCTCGATTCGGCCACGCTCGAATTGGCGGCGAGCGACACGAGCAGCCGGCTGGGCGATTCATTGCGAGAAATCATCGATCGGCAACGAGGTCGTTCGACGGCGGCCATCGTGCTGTTGACCGATGGAGCCACAACCGAAGGACCGTTGTTGAGCGAGGTGGCGCGATACGCTCGACAGAAATCGATTCCCCTGCATTTCGTCGGCTTGGGTAGCGAACAGCCGCCGCGCGACGTTCGGCTCAGCGATCTACTGGTCGACGAAGTGGCCTTTGTGGGCGATTTACTGAGTTTCGATGTGCAGCTTCACAGCGTTGGCTTGGCGGGACGGCCAGCGGTAGTGCGGCTGTACCAAGCCGGAGAGTCGCAGGCACTGGCGGAACAAACGGTGGAGCTTCCCGCGGATCAGCTTGCGCTGCCCGTTCGCTTATCGCATCGTCCGCTGGTGGAAGGGGAATGGGACTACACGATCGAAGTGGAGCCGTTGGCTGAGGAGATCAATCGCGACAACAACCGGATCTCGCGCCGCATCCAGGTGCGCGACGCCACGATTCGCGTGTTGATGGTGCAAGCGACTCCCGGCTATGAATTCCGTTTTCTCAAAAGCTTGCTCAGCCGCGCGACCAAACGAGGTGCCACGCAGGAGAAGGCGATCGAATTGACGACGATCTTGCAAGAAGCCGACTTGGAGTTCACAACGCAAGATCCCTCGGCGAGCCATACCTTTCCGGTGCAGCGGGACGAGTTGTTCGCCTACGATGTGATTATCTTCGGCGATGCGAATCCAGCGTTACTCGGCCCGTCCGCGTTGCGGAATGTCGCCGACTTCGTTCAGGAGCGCGGCGGCGGCATCGTGTTTATCGCCGGTCCTAATTACCTGCCGCAACAGTTCGACCGAACCCCGCTGACCGAATTGTTTCCCTTCGCGTTGGGCACCGTCATGCAACCGGAACCCGAAGCCTTGTTGAGCGAAACATTCGCGTGGCGGCCTACGCCATTAGGCCAAGCGAGCTCCATTTGGCAAGTTGGTGACACGGCGGAAGAGACCGCAAGGCATTGGGCGCAGGTGCCTGAACTGCGCTGGCTGCTGGAGATTTCCGAAGTGAACACGACAGCGATGGTACTCGCGGAACATCCGCGAAAAAAGAATCTCGCGGGACTGCCCTTGCCCGTGCTGCTAATGCAGTTCGTGGGTGCGGGCAAGGTGATCTTCCAGGCGACCGACGAGACGTATCTGTGGGCTCGGTATCAGGGCTCGGATCAGGTCTACGCGCGTTATTGGTTGCAGACGATTCGTTACTTGAGCCGATCCAAACTTTTGGCCGATCAATTGCCGGCGGAGATTACCACCGACGCACCGCAATACTGGCCTGGCGACGCGGTACGAGTGCGTGTCCACTTTCGCGATGACCGACTGGCACCTGCGGCGGATGATGGAGCCACGATTTTGGTTGAGGATGAGCGCGGACGTCGCACGTCGGTGGTTCTGCGGCGCGACACCGTCGATCGCGGAGTATTCGAAGCGACGTTAAACGATCTGGAAATCGGCAGCTACCGGGCGTGGTTGGCTCTGCCAGCATTGGAGCAGGCCCCACCACCTCGTCGTTTCTCGATCGAAGCTCCGCGGAGCGAGCGGACGAGAATCGAGATGCACGCCGCCGATCTCCGCGCCGCCGCGAGTACGTCCGGAGGGCGGTTCTATACGATTCGCGACGCACTTCGATTGCCTCAGAACCTGCCTCGTGGCGAGCCGGTTCGCATCGAGTCATCCCCTCCGCAGTCCATCTGGAATGCGCCGGGGCTCGCGGTTCTGTTGGTGGGATTGATCGTCACCGAGTGGCTCCTGCGCAAACGCGTGGGACTGTTATAATTGAAGCGACTACTTGGCGGAGCCGATGAAAAGCTAAGTTTCCTCCCGCCGCGAGCCTGTTCCGCGACACGAGTTCCTGATGGCACATCCGTTGCACGACCAAATCCGAGCCATCGCTCGCCAAGCCAGGTGGTTGCTGGTATGGCATGGTTTGGGTTGGTTCGTGGCGGTGGCGTTGTCCGTGGCCTTCGCACTCGGCTTGGCCGATTATCTGCTGCGATTTCAAGATCGGGGTGTGCGGATCATTAGTTCACTGGCCCTGATCGGTGTCGTCCTCGAGAGCTTTCGACGTTTCGTCTATCCCGCGTGGCGACGTCACTTTACCGAGATCGAGGTGGCACAACAGATCGAGCGGCGATTCCCACAGTTGGGTAACCGACTGTCATCCGCTATCGAGTTCCTGCGCGTGGATGTCGCGGCGGATTACGCTGGCTCGCCCGCCTTACAACGGGCCGTCGTTGCCGAAACGGAATCGCTCGTGCGGCCGCTCGATGTGACGGAATGTCTCGATCGTCAGGCGACGCGGCGATCCCTGCGTGTGGCTATTCCGCTGCTGTTGATCGTCGGAGGGGTGTGCCTGTTAGACCTCGATTCCGCGGCTCGAGCGGCTCGACGTATGGCCATCCCTTGGAGTTCGGAGACTTGGCCGCGCCGACATTCGCTGGAGTTCGTCACGCCACCGCCACGCCTCGCCGCAGGCCAAGATTTTATCGTGGAACTCGTGGACCGTCACGGCCAGCTTCCTGAGCACGCGGACATTCAGTTTTGGGTCGAAGGCGATGCGCCGGAAGAGATCGAATCGCAACCCTTGACTCGCGTCGACGACCGCCTAGTCTATCGCCGCGAGAGCGTGACGCGTTCGTTCAAGTATCGAGCTCGTGGCGGCGACGACGATACGATGGACTGGCTGACCCTGGAGGTGGTCGAGCCGGCGCGCGTGGAAGACTTTAGCGTTCGTGTGCAGCCACCGACGTATAGCGGCATCGCGCCATCGGAAATCTCCGGAGGCACGATTCGCGTTTTGGAATCGTCGGATATCCAGATGACCGGCCGCGTGACTCGCCCGGTTGTGGCAGTCACGTTTCATCTACAGTTAGGCGAAGACGTCCGCTCCATCGAAGCGGCGCTCGATACGGATGGACAAGGCTTCACGCTCTCGAACCTCCCCACGGATTTACCGGGCACGGGGCAGTATTGGCTCGCGCTGGTGGAAGCGGATGGCGTCGTCAGCGGTCAGGATACACGACAGGACTGGCAGATTGTTCCCGATCTTCCGCCGAGTCTGACTTGGAAGCAGCCCAGCGAGGACATGGTCTACACTCCATCGGGTTTGGTTTCGTTGGAAGTGGCGGCTAGCGATGACTTGGCTCTGCAACGTGTCGAGCTACGATTCGAGGACAAGTCCATTCCATTGTTCGTCGGTGGCGACGAACCTCCCGCTCGGCTGGACTGGCCCAATGACGCGGAGCAACGTGAGTTGATGCATGTGTTGGACTTGAGTACGTTGCAGCTCGAACCGAATGACGCCATCGAGCTCCGGTGCGTGGCTCGCGATTATAAACAGCAAGAGAGCCCGCTGATCCGCCGCGTCATCTCGGTGATTTCCGCCGAGGAATTTGAATATCGACTGCAAGATCGACAGAAGCTGTTGTTGCAGCGTTTGGTCGAAGCCTTGCGTCTCCAGCGGGCGACGCGTTCACAGACCGATTCATTGCGGAATCCAGGCGACAAGCCCGCATCTCCTTCCGCGGCGACCGTGGGGCTCCTGCAAGCCAGTGAACTTCAACAGCGGCAAGTAGAGCGATTGTTGGCCGACCAACACGGCGGCGCACAGCAGATGATCGACTCCTTGCTGGCCTCGCTCGCCAGCAATCAAGTGTCGGGGCACGAATCCCAGGATCGGCTGCAACTTCTGGCGCGATCGCTGGAACAGATCAATCGAGAGTGGTTGCCTACGATTTTCAGCGACTTGTCGCGGACGGCGAGACTCTTCAAAGGAGATACCGCGGAATTGTCGGGAGTCGAACCTTTGTTGGCAAGCGTTGCCCGCGGACAGGATGCGATGATCGAATCGTTACAGGCCATGATCGATCAATTGGCTCAATGGGACGACTATCGCCGTTTTGCCCGCGATGTGGCTCGCCTGTTGCACGAGCAGCAGGATGTTTCGGCCGCGGCGCGATCGTTGACAACGTTTGGCAGACGGCTCGACGACCTGTCAGAACTCGAACGCGGTGAACTGCAACGCGTGTCCGAGCAGCAAGTGGAGCTGGCCCGCCGCTTTGAGCGCCTCGCGGGAGAGATGCAGGCATTGAGCGGACAACTGAGCGACACCGATCCGTTGGCCTCGGCCACACTCGGGGCGGCCCTCCGCGCGGCGCGCGAACGGGCCGTGGCGGATCGGATGCGTCAAGGTGGCACGGAGGTGGCGCGTAATCAGTTGGGAAATGCCGTGCGTTCCCAAAGCGAAGCGGAATCCGGACTGACACGCGTGCTCGGCGAATTGACCGCGTCGGGCCCAAGCAATGTGGCGCGACGCGTGGAAGAGTTGGAGCGGACGGCAGACGAATTGGCCGAGTTACATCAACGTCAAACCGCGGCGCGAGCACAACTCGAACGGCTCGCGGATCAAGAGGCGGCTCAACGCGATCCCGCCGCGATGTCGAGTGCGGCGACTCAACAACAACAGATTGCGGCTGACGGCGAATCGCTGGCAAGTCGTCTTGATCGCTTGCAGGCCGCGTCAGCCGCCGCTGCGGCGAAATCGGGTGCCGAGGCCGCTGCGCAAGCCGCCTCCGCCGGGGAACAAGCGGATGCCAACTCTGCGGCGAGTGCGGCGAATGCCTCGGAAGCCAATCTTAACGAGGCTCGCCAACGACTGGCCGAAGAGATTCAACAAGCTAAGAAGCAACAGCAGACCCAGACTCTCGCGCTGCTCGAGCGGGAAGTCACGCAGTTGGCCAAGCGACAGCGATCGTTGCTCGAAGCGACCGAGCAGTCGCGATCCGCTGAACCTCCTCCAGCATGGCCGCAGTGGACCAGTCAGCAGACGGAACTAGCGCAAGATACCCGATCCTTGCAAGAGCAACTCTCGCTGCCCAAAGTCTTCTCCGTGGGTTTGGCGTCCGCCGAGGCGTGGATGCGACAAGCGGCTCAGCGATTGCGCGATCAACCACCCGATGCCGATGTCGAACGCCTTCAGCGACGTGCGTGGACGCAACTGCTGCAGTTGTTGATGGCTCAGAAAGCCAGCTCCGCCGAGACTCAGGATAGCCCTCCGCAGTCCCCGGGCGAGCCCGATCCAGCGAGTGAGTCGCCGGCCCAGGTCAATCTGGAGGAGTTGCGACTGTTGCATCTCATGCAGGTGGCCATCAATGAACGGACCTTGGGATTGGAACGTGAAGGGCAGGGGGAGTTAACGCCGGACAACCAACAGGAACTGGCCCAATTGGCAGCCGAGCAAATTCAACTGGCCGAGCTTGTGGCGGAATTACTTTCGGGCAGTCGCCCAGAGGAGCCAAAGCCCGCACCCTCGACGGATCGCGAATTGGAACGCGAGTTGGATCGCGCGCTGGAGCGTATCCTGCTGCCTGACCTGGGAGATGCGGAATGAATCGATTTACGAGAAAGATTCACAAGTCACTGGTGGTGACTCTCTGCATAGGGGCTGTCTTGACGGCGCGGATCGGTGTTGCCCAGCAGTCGTCGGCTCCGCCGACGGATATCGACCAACGGTTGCTCGAAGGGTTGAACGAACCTTCGACAAGTCGGCCAGTGCCTTCGACACGTCTCGCGGGTGAAGATCTGGGCGAGAGATCACAGGATGGTTCGGCAGTGGAGTTGGCTCGCCGCATGAAAGCGGTGGGCGAGCGGCTGCGACGACAGGACCTCTCCCCCGAAACGCGGCAGATGCAGGAAGCGATCGAGCGTGATCTGGCGGCGATGCTAGAACAGGCCGAGCAATCTTCGCCGTCCGCGGCGAGCAGTTCGACTGCCGGTACGCCCGGTAGTTCTTCTCCGTCTCCGGATGACGCACGTGAAGATGCTGGCGATGAACGTGCGGGTTCAAGTCGCGGAGCGGGAACCGAGCCGACCGCCAATCCACTTAATATCGTCTGGGGCAATCTGCCCGAGCGAATACGTCAACAGATGCGAAGCCCTGTGCCGGAAGAGTTTCTACCGCGTTACGAGCGACTCATCAAAGAGTATTACCAGCGACTGGCGGAAGAACAACGCCGATTGCGCCAGTAAAGCTTGCCATGCCATTGACACGACGTACCCTGATCAAGCAATCCCTGGTCGCGATCGCGAGTCAGCCGCTGTATCACGCCGCATTGTTGGCACAGCCACCTGTCGCGGAAGAGGATCCGCCTCGATCGAGTTTTTTCGACGGGCGGACACGTCGGGCGATCGACGCCGGCTTGGCGTACCTCGCCTCGCGCCAGTTGGACGATGGTTCGTTTGGCAGCGGCCCGTATCGGAATAACCTGGCGGTTGGTGGCCTCTCGGGTATGGCCTTTCTCGCGGCTGGATATCTGCCGCAGCGGGGGAAATTTGGACAGGTGTTGCAACGTTCGCTGGAATTTGTTTCGGAGCATGCACAGCCCAGCGGATTCATTCACACGGGAGATAGCCAAGCACGCGGTCCCATGTACGAACACGGCTTTGCGACGCTGTTTCTCGCGGAAGTCTACGGCACTTCGTCGAAGCCTGCGATACGCGAGCCGTTGGTCAAGGCGATCCAATTGATCGTCACGACCCAGAACGACGAGGGCGGGTGGCGTTATGAGCCGCGTCGATCCGACGCCGATCTCTCGGTCACCGTGTGCCAAGTGATGGCCCTGCGTGCGGCTCACAACGTGGGTATCTTTGTGCCCAAGCAAACGATCGATCGGGCCATCGACTATGTCAAGCGTTGCCAGAATGACGATGGTGGTTTCGCTTATATGGCGAACACACCGGGCGAGAGCCGTTTTCCCCGCTCGGCCGCGGCGCTCGTCGCGTTGTATAACGCCGGGCAATACGACAGCGAGGAATTGGCGCGGGGGCTGGAGTATGTCGTGCAATTCCCACCGCAACGCGGCGATCTCATGGAGGGCTCGTATTATATGTACGGTCACTACTATGCCGCGCAGGCCATGTGGCATGCGGGTGGCCGATTTTGGAACGCGTGGTATCCCGCCATCCGCGCTGCTTTATTAAATGAGCAGCGCGCGGATGGAGCTTGGAGCGATGCGATCAGCCCCGAGTATGGTACCGCCATGGCGTGTCTCATCTTGCAGATGCCGGCCAGCTACCTTCCTATCTTTGAACGTTAGTGTTATGAGCAGCAGTCGTGGTGTTTGTTATGGCAGCGTGTGCGTTGCCTGCTTGATGGCGTGTTTGCCCCGCGGCGCGGTGGACGAAAGTCGTCCCGCGAGGCTCCTGCCCGTGGACGGCGCGGCATACCGGGCCACGCCGTTGGACTGGAGTGATAATGGACACATCACGTTCGAGAAAGATGGGCAGCGACAAATTTTGGCTCCCACGGAGTTTATTTCGTGGGGTAGTTATGCCGATACCGATCGCGCGACTCAAGTGCTGCTGTCGGACGGCAGCGTGTTGGTTGGCGAGGTGACGCAAGTGCGTGGCGACGCGCTCGTGATCGCGTCTCGATTATGGGGCGAGCTGACGTTGCCTCGCTCCGCCGTACGCGGCCTGTTGTTCTTGCCAGCGACGGAGCCGTGGCGACGCGATAGGGAGTTAAAGCAACTCGCTGTGGCGGGAGCATCGGATCGGGTGCTGCTGGCCAATGGTGACGAGTTAGGTGGTGATTTGCTACCGACGACCGCGCGGAACGAAGACGAGGGTTTCGGTCTGGCATCGGTCACGTTCGACCTGCGCAATACGGGAGAAGCGGTTTCGTTGCCTCTCGAAGATGTTCATTCCATCGCGCTGCGCGGTACCACTTCCGCGCTGGCGGTGGCTCGATTTCGTTGTGGATTTCACGATGGAAGCTTGTTGGTCGCCGCCGAGATCAAGCCCGCGGCTGCCGAACAACTGGAGATCGTGACCGTCTCGGGAGCACGCTGGCAAATGGATCGAGCGACCTTCTGGAAGGACCTGTCGTTCCTGCAGCCAGTCAATAACGAGGTGACTTACGTGGCCGATCTGCCGGATATCGGTTACAAGTCATTGCCCTTCCTGACGCGGACGTGGCCGTTGGGAGTGAATCAAAATGTGCTGGGAGGGCGTTTGCGTTCCGCCGGGGGCATCTTTTTCCATGGGTTGGGCATGCACGGCACGTCGCGCGTGGCGTATCCACTGGATGGTCAGTACCGCAGCTTGGAGGCCGAGTTGGCATTGGATGATCGAGCCGGCCGCCAGGGAAGCGTTATTTATCGCGTGCTGCTCGAAGCCGCCAATGAACAAGGGGAGCAAGCGTGGAAGGTCGCTTACTCCAGCCCGATCGTGCGTGGCGGCGATCCGTTGTTGTCGATTTCGGTGGATGTCCGAGGGGCGAATCGCGTGGCACTCGTGGTCGAATTTGCCGATTGGGGCGATACGCTGGATCATGCCAACTGGTTGCACGCGCGATTGCTGAAATAATTCGACATGCAAGTGGGTTCCAACGACGCATGACGCCCTCTGTTGGGGTTTGACAATCCTTGACCCAACAACGCAAGATAAAGCGTTGGCGGTACGTCTCCTCGTTGTCCGACCAGCCCGTCTCCCGTAAGCCCTTTCCCGTTCTGGTTCCGGATGTTCGCCAACGACGAGTCGCAACTGATCGATGCAGCTCTCCGCGGCGATTCGGCGTCGTTCGGGCAACTCGTGCAGATTCATCAGAACCGCATTTACAACGCGATGACGCATTTCTGCGGAAACGCCACGGAAGCGGAAGATATCGTCCAGGACGCTTTTGTTCAGGCCTATCGAAAACTGGCCAGCTTTCAACGCAACTGTGCGTTCTATACCTGGCTGTATCGCATCGCATTGAACACGGCGATCAGTCGTCAGCGGCGCAAACGCGTCGAGACTTCCGTGGATCGGGTACGCGAACAGACCGGAAGCGAGCCGATTGACGGGGGCGATGCGCCGGACGATCGCCTGCTCCGGGATGAACGCGTGGCGCTCGTGCAGCGAGCACTCGCGCTGCTCAGCGACGAACATCGGGCCATTCTCATCTTGCGCGAAATGGACGGCTGCGATTACGAGGAGATCGCCGAGGCCCTGGAGATCAACGTCGGCACCGTGCGCAGCCGCTTGCATCGTGCTCGTCTGCAGATGCGTGAACGTCTGGAAGCGTTAGGGCGTTGATCGACGTCTCAGACGCCCAACTCCGAATTGGCAAAATGCTGCTCGATCCGGGCCAGCAAGGGATCAATGGTATTGGCTTGAATTCGATGCGGCGGAGCCCAGGGAAACCAGGCGTAATCAATGTGCTCCGTCGGTTGAATCTCGACCGGCTGGATGAGCCAACCCAAGTAAATCCACAAAGTCTTCTGGCATGTCTGCCCGGGAAAACGGCGATCTTGGACAGGATAAGCCGACTCGAAGAGAAAACGTACGTCGAGTCGAATACTGTCGCGGGTGATTCCCGTTTCCTCTTCCAATTCGCGCAGCGCGCACTCCAGATCTGTCTCGCCGGGGTCGACATGACCTTTGGGCAAGTCCCAACGCGTGGGATGCTTCATCAGCAGGAACGACAGCGGCTCGCGTCGGAACACGATCACACCGCAGGCTTTGACTTCAGTCATGCCGGTTCACAGTAGTGCGTTGTCACGATGAAAAATGCGGGTTGGAGTACAGCCTTTAGGCTGCAATTACCGGCTAAAGTCGGAACTCCAACCCTAAAACTGGCCACTAGGGAAGCTGAAAGTCGGCGATAAACAATTGGCTGCTGCGACTCTCCGTGCGGGTGCTGGTCCACATCAGTTGCAGGCCATCGGGTGAAAAGACCGGCAAGACATCCGCGGCGGGCGAGTCGGTGACTTGAAGCGGTGTTCCGATCGAGAATTTGCCGTCAGTCACTTCGTAGCGTGCGAGCCACAAGTCGTAATTGGGGCGCGCTTCGGGGTCGGAGTGATCGGCTCCCGACCAGATAATATAGGGTTGCTTGGGATGCCAGTACGGTCCCCAGTTCACACCGTTGCTGGAGGTTAACGCGGCTTCGTTTTTCCCGTCGATGCCGATCACATGGATTTGCAGGTAATCGGGCTTCTCGCGATCGCTACGAAAGATAACCCACTTCCCATCCGGCGAGATGAAGGGTCCGCCGTCATAGCCGGGGGCGTTCGTCAATTGTCGCACATTGGAACCGTCGGCGTTCATGACGTAGATATCGGGATCACCATCACGGTCGCTACAGAAGGCGATCAGTCGTCCATCGGGGGAATACGCCCCCTCGGCATCGTAGCCGGGAGCGTCTGTCAATCGGCGCAGGATCTGCCCATCTAAATCCGCCTCGTAAATGTCCATGAACGGATCGAAATCCCATTGATAGCGGCGGCGCACACCGGACTTTCGATCGGCCTCCGCTTGTCGAATTGCCTCGTTTTCGGTCTCGTCGAGCTTGGGGTCGAGGTGGCTGGAGGCGAACAGCAGTCGCTGCCCATCGGGAGAGAAATAACTGCAAGTTGTCCGTCCGCGCCCCGAGCTGATTAACTTGGGTTGCCCGTCGACCAGCGGTTGTGTGTAAATCTGATAGAACGGATACTCAGCACGAATCGCCTGATAAATGATTTGCTTGCCATCGGGCGAAAAGTAACCTTCCCCCGCTTTTTCAAATCCCGAGGTGACTTGGCGCACGTTGCTCAGATACTTGCCCTCCACGGACTTCGCGGCGGACGTGGCTGGCCGTGGAGTCGGTTCATCCGCGAGAGTCCAGTCCGTGGGGAAGGCCAGCAGCGACAGGGTAACCAGGGGGGTTAGCGACAGCAGGTTTCGCACGAGCTTATTCTCCAGGAAATTGAGTAACGGAATCATCAAGCAACGCTACAGTGCCTTGCGGCGCGGTGCCTCATTATAAAGGAAGTGTGTGTGAAGATTTATACCAAGACCGGCGACGAGGGAGAAACCGGGCTGTTTGCCGGCCCCCGTGTTTTCAAGGACGACGTGCGGATTGAAGCCTACGGCACGGTGGACGAGCTCAATGCGTTTCTCGGCGTGGCGCGGGCGACGGGGCTGCCTGTGGAGATCGAAACCGTCGTGGAACGCGTGCAGCATGATTTGTTCGCGATCGGCGCGGAACTGGCGTCTCCCGATCCCCAGGCTGCGGGAACCAAGTTGATTGGGGGCCGAGAGGTGGCATGGTTGGAGCGAACGATTGACGAGCATGAGGACTGTCTGGAGCCGCTTCGGCAATTCATCTTGCCCGCAGGGCCTCCCGCAACGGCTTGTTTGCACGTGGCGCGGGGCGTATGCCGTCGCGCCGAGCGGCGCGTGGTGACGCTAAGAAGGCAGTCTCCAGAATCCGTTTCGCAAGAGGTGATTCAGTACCTGAACCGGCTGGGAGACTTGCTGTTTGTCCTGGCTCGGCGAGCCAATTCGCTGGCCGAAGTACCCGATGTCCCTTGGCGGAAGCCCGAGCCTGTCCGAGATTTAAAAGGGTCAGCAATCGAGGCGCAGCGACAATTCGACAGTTAGTTCTCGAACGGTCTTTAGCGACTGGCCCGCGCGCTCTCCGTTCCACACTCCACCTTTTTGACAAACCAAGGTAGTGGCACGTCAACGCTAGTGAAGTCGTGCCCATCTGAAGAAGGCGAATGCCATCACCGAGTCAAGAGATTGAGCTGGGAAATTGTTTGAGATTCTTCGGGGAATCGTGGTTGACATCACACTTCGAAGGTTTATCATCACAGACACAACGTGCTTGGCAGCTTAAGAGCTAGTTGTTCGGCGAAGTGAGATGCTCGCCGAGTCTATTCTTTCGTTTCGTGTTTCGTATCCATCCCGCGACCGCAGATCGCATCTTGGCCGCAGTGGGGCGTGACAACTTCGGACGCTAGTCTTTGAAGTGGCCTCGGATAGTGGGTGGATTATGTATTTCTTGCTGCGCGAATGGTTGAAACGAACCGGTCGAAAGCAATCGACGAAATGGAACCGCGGAAACTCGCTAACCCGTCGCATGCGTTTCTTGGAGCGTCTTGAACCACGAGTCGTGCTGAACGCGGCAGCCGTAGCGCTGGACGATCCGTGGTACTACACGGCCGAAGATACCACGCTGGTCATCGGGACGAGTGATACGACGTTGCTCGATAACGATTGGGATCCCGAGGGAAGCGCGCTCACCGCCTCGGTCGTGGCTGGTCCGGCGCATGGTACGCTGATCAGCTTTGACGACGATGGGACCTTTGAATATGAACCGGACACCAGCTTCGTCGGCTGGGATACGTTTACCTATAAGGTGAGCGATGGGACGAGCGACAGTGCGATCGTGACGGCGACGATTGCTGTCGGCGGGCATTTTGGGCCGCGCACGAATCTGGAAGAACGCACACGCGATGCGCGTTGGCCACGCTGCCGATCGTGTCGTAGACCAGTCCCGCGCACGAATCTGGAAGAACGCACACGCGATGCGCGACTATTGACGGGGTAGGTTAAAAGGGTCAGGAGCATATACTGGTGAATCTGCGGTGAATGGAAAATGCTATTATTATGATTCGTTGGGCCGGTTGTTGCGGCGAGTCGATCGCAACGAACGCGTCGTGCAGTTCGAGTACGATGGCTTGGACCGGATCGCGACCGAACGCTGGTTCGACGAAGCGACGCCGGTGCCCAGCATCAGCATCACGACCTCGACCGATGGCGGTTTGACTGACGAAGTTCAACGCGTCGGGTTCGGCGACGATATGGTAATGCTCTATGGTGGCACGTTCACCTTGACCTTCGACGGGCAGACCACCGGTTCGCTTGCCTACAATGCCGACGCCGCCGCAGTGCAAACCGCGCTGGAAGGACTGTCGAATATCGCTCCGGGAGATGTGACGGTCGTCAAGCTGCAAGAGTGGGACCCGCAGGAATGGCGATTGACGTTTATGGGCGATCTGGCGGGGACCAACGTGGCTCAAGTCACCGTCAATACGTCGAATGTCTGGGGCATGGGGACGATCACGGCGATCGAGGCCACCGATACGACTGGCGGTGCCAGTCACAACGAAGTCCAAGTGGTGACGCTGTCGAACGCCGATGGCGGCACGTTCCGTTTGGCGTTTCTGGGGCAGACCGCGCAGCCGCTGGATCAGGACGCCACCGCCGGTGAAGTCGAAACGGCTTTGGAAGCCTTGACTTCGGTGGACAACGTCACGGTGACCGGTTCGGCGGGCGGGCCGTGGACGGTCACGTTCGTCGGCACGCATTCCGGCGTGAATCAAGCTTCGTTGAATGGCGACGCCGCGGCACTGACTTCGGGCACGTTGGTCCGCACGATCAGCTACTCGTACGACGCGGCCAGCCAATTGATCGAGACAGCCGACCCCGACAGCGTGTATGCTTATACGTACGACAACTTGGGCCGCGTGCTGACGGTGGATAACGATGGCACGCCGGGAGTTGCACAAGTGGTACTGACTTCGGCTTACGACAACAACGGCAACCGGGCGAGTCTGTCCGCCGAGATCGACAGCGCGGACGATTTTCTCAATAGCTACAGCTATGATGCCTTGAATCGATTGATCCGCGTTGATCAAGTTGCCGGGAGAAGTACAGCCGGGGACACAGCAAGGGGAAGGAAGGAAGTACAGCCGGGGAAGTACAGCCGGGGACACAGGTACAGCCGGGGACACAGCAAGGGGAAGTACAGCCGAGGGGGGAGCCGAAGGGGGGAGCCGGGCAGGGGGGAGCCGGGGACACAGCATGCTGGAGCGAGGAGATATCGAGAAAACATCGGAGTCGAGGAGTTTGGCAGGCGCGAGGCTGCTAAATGACGTATCGACAGTTCGAGATCATCGATTGGAACGCTTCAAATGCCGCAAGGGCACCAAGCGAGCGAGGAGAATGTGCGATGTTCCAGAGCACAGACGCGTTGGAGTTGAGACAGGTTAATCGCCGCTAGCCGTAGCAAACAGTGAGCGGGCCGCGCTGGTTGTGTGAAAGCGGCGGTTGGTCTGGCGGCTGCGCGCGGCTTCGATCTGTTGCGGATGCCCGGCGACGTTGTAAAACAGACACCCGAAGTTCCGCACCAGCTCGCACCAGGTTTCGCCCGACATGGACAATCGCTCGAAAATCGGCGGCGCATCCGTGGGAGTCGCACCGCGCTTGCCCGGTGCCGTCTGCCGCGCCGTCCAATCCAACAACTGTAAATAGTCGCCGAGACTAATCGCCAGAAAACCCTTGTCGCTGCAGCGATGGCCAGCGAGATGCGGACACGCGCCAA
>JBGTHH010000478.1:0-12024 GCA_041746275.1 Pirellulaceae bacterium
TCGGGTCGACGCTATTCGGCGAAAACCCAGCCACGAGTACAGGGTGCTCATCATTCACCAGCGTAGTTTCGTCAACAATGAAAACGAGAAATCCGGGGTAGTCGTCCGGTAGCGATAGAACAACGTCGTTACACGCAGCGCCCGCGTATTTCGCGTCATTCACCAACTGCACGTGGGCGTAGAACGAAACGCCGATGATCCTGTCCTTCTGCGGAGCAGAGAGTTGGCTGGCGACAGACTTCCACTTTGCATCGTCAGAAAAATCGGTGCGAACCACCCACGGATTGCTTGCATCCTGATTCGGCATAGCAAAATCCCGAGCACTGCAACCAATAGTGAGAGTGACGGCGAGTAGAGGAGCAAGGTACTTCATTCTTGTTTCTCGGCTACTAAAGAGACGTGGCAACTCGGCGACGGGAGAATGGGGCAGACCGGTGATCGACGATCTGGACGGTTGTGATTGTTGTGGCAGCCGGGCCTCGACGTGAGTCCAGGATCGCCAGCCTGGTCGCCCCATAGGATAAACTCGTGAAACAAGAAGAGCAGCACGGCAACGCGATCGCTACATCCAAATATCCGATGTGCTATCGCCATTGGGAAAGCGGATTTCGTGAGCCCGTGCTGGCCCATCGGGCTCTTGGCCAAAGTCGACCAGGAAGCTCTCGTTGACGCGCATCCCGCCAGCCACCGGATCGCAATCGATCTGCAACAGATACGAGCCCTGTTCCGCCATCCGCGGATAGAACTGATTGTCCCAGACGCTGTACAGCGAGTTGGTCACGTATAGACGCCGGCCATCGAGACTGAGCTGCAGCATCTGGGGCCCACCTACCAACTCGCGGCCGGGCAGTGACGGCGGCTTCCCGAGTACGCCGCCCAGCCAGACTTGTCCGGTCAGTTTAGGTTGAGCCGGATCGCTGACATCGTATTGGCGGATATCGCCGTGCAACCAATTCGAGAAGTACAGGAATTTATCGTCTAGTGATAACACCAGATCGGTGATCAAGCCTGGAACCGGGAACGGCCAGCCCGCGTGTTCGATGGCTTCGACTTGGACAATCTTTTTGGCTTGCCATTGCTGTCCGTCTCGATGGTAATGCCAGATGTTGCTCGACAAAGCCGCGCCGACGAAGCCGTGGGCGCTATCCGGGTTGTGATGAAAGCGACACTCCAGAGGAATGAGCCCGTCGGCACCCAGGTCGATCGTCTGTTGGATCTTGCGTGCATTCCAATCCCAGAAGTGCAGTCGCGAGCCATACTTGCCCGCTTGAACGTCGGCCAATTGGAATCCGCCGCGGACGGTGTTCGGTGCGGCCCACTCGCTGCTGATCATCACATTGTGCCGAGGCTGATACCAGAAGTCGTAATTGAACTTCATGCCGGTGGCGTCTTTCTCCCAACGGCCGACGATCTCGAAATCCTGGTCGAGTAGCAAGAAGCCGCCGGGGCCTTCGCCGCGAGCGTCGCCCAGCATCGAGAGCATGATCGTTCCATCGGCCAGACAGTGGACCGTGTGCGGCGTCGAGAGATTCGTCTGCATCGCGATCCGCTCACCGGGAATCGTCTTGATGCGACGCGGACTGCGTGGATCGACCGTATCGAGGATGTGGATGTTGCCCGACGCCAAACCGGGCACCACCAGGAAACGTCGGTGTCGGCTCTCGTCGCCGTGGCAACTGCTACAGGCGTTCCAGCCAAAATGATGCAGCTCGTCGCCCACGGTCGGCATGGGACTGCGGTCAATGACTCGGGAATACGTTGTGCTCTGGGGATCGACGTCGACGGTGGCCAGGTAGTCCGGTCGCTCGGTTTTCGTTCCGACACAGATCGCGGGAACGTAAGCCAGCGTCTCGCGGGGACTCTTCATCGCCGCCGCTGGCGAGGCATACGTCAAGCCGCAAGTCGCATGGTGGTCCTCGTGGGCGGTAGCTGGCGTGGTGGTGAGCAGACGGGCCGCGATGGCGGCGGAAGCCGAGGCGGACAGGAAGTCACGACGATGCATGGCAACGCTCCTTACTGACGAAACCGAATCTGTTGCCCCGGATTATAGTCGTGACTAATCCTTGGTGGAAAGCGTCGGCGTTGGGCGGGCAAAGCGGCTGAGCAAGGCGGGAAGGAACAAGACATCGGCGAAGAGGGCCGAGGTGAGCGTCAGCGCGCCCATGATGCCAAACAAACGCGCGTCGCGGGCGTCGCCCATGACTGCGGTCAGCATTCCCGCGACCAACACAATCGTGGTCATCATCAGCGCCGAGCCCACTCCGGTAAACGCGTTTTGAATCGCTTGCTGATGATCCGCGATCCGCGCGTCTTCCTCGCGGTAACGTGTCAGGAAGTGAATCGTGTCATCCACGGCGATGCCCACACAGATCGTAAAGACGCACACGGTCGCCAGTTCCAAATACTGGCCCGATATCGCCAAGATGGCTCCGGTCGCGACCAGCGGAAAGAAGTTGGGCACAATCGATATTAAGCCGATCCGTAGCGAGCGATAGACGATGGTCAGGACCAGCCAAATGACCAAGCTGGCCGTCCCCAAACTCGCCGCGAGATCGGTAACGATGCGGTACACGTGACGCCACCGCCACACGGCTTCCCCATCCAGTTTCAAATCAAAGTTCGGATGCAGTTGCATCGTCCTATCCAGCCCGGTCTCCACCCGCTCGAAGACCTCGCCATAGCGCGCGATCCCCAAATCCTGCACTCGAAATTGCACGGTGGCCGAACGGTATTCGGGAACATAGAACGCGCGTTTCAGTGGACCCGGAAGCAACTCCAGTAACGTCATTCGCTCGGCCGTCACTCCGTCGCCGGGCAGGGCCGCCAGCAGCTTGTGCAAGCCCAGCGGATGGCCAATCAGGGGCTCGGCGGTGAGCAACGCGTCGACTTCCCGCAGCACCTCGAGCAGCTCGCCATCATCGGCGGCCGCTTGCCACGAGACCGCGACAAAGCCAAACTCCAATCCGCCTAACGCTCGATCCAGATGGCGCAGCGCCTGAGCCGCTTCGCCCGATTCACTCAGACCGCTGTAACGCTTTTCGTCAGGCTCCAGCCGCAAGCAGACCACCGCCAGCAGCAGCGTCGAGCCGATGGCGATCCAGCTCAGTCGCCGATCATGTCGCAGCACCCAAGCCACCAAAGGGCCGATGCGGCGGAGTTGCCTATCAACCAGACTCTTGCCCAAACCGACATGCAGCCGGCGTCCTAATGGCGAGCGACAACCCAGCGGCACCGCAGTCAACACGCTGACCAGCGTCAGTCCTACTCCCAACACACAGCACCAGCCGAACTGCCGCACGATTTCGTGATGTGCCCACGCCAGACTCATGAAGCCGATTGCCGTCGTGAGGCTGGTCAATAAACACGCCAGCCCCACGCGGGCCAACCCGCGCCGCGCCGCTTGGCGAACTTCCAATCCCGCGGCGCGTTGGTTGCGAATCTCGACCATTAAATGCACGGCGTCGGTCAATCCGACCAGACTGATCAGGACCGGCACGATGATGTCGTTGAATGGGTTGTCCTGGAGATCGAAGAAGTGCAGCATTCCCATCGTCCAGAACACGCCCATTGCCGGGGCGATCGCGACGATGATGACAGCCGATAGCCCACGAAACAGCACCATCGCCGCGAGCAGCATGATGGCATAGCCGATCGCTTGATAACGCCACGAATCCTGAATGTGGTTGCGAGCGGTCATCAGGTGCAACGGAATCGGCCCTGTCACTTGAAAGCGAATGTCCGCGCCGGGCACGCTGGCCGCCGCCGCTTCCGCCGTCTCGCGTAGGTCGGTGGTACAGGCTTCGTCAGAAGTCACGTAATACCAATCCAAACGCAAGTGCAACACCAGCGTCTCGCCATCCAGTGAAATCAACTGACCCGCCGCCAGCGGATTGGCGATCGCTCGTTCGCGACTCAGTTGCATTTGGCGCGATGAAGCGTGCTCGCTGGGCAGCAGCGACTCCGGCAGGCCAAACAGATTCAAGCCGGGAATGCTGTCCAGCCAGAGGACGTGTGTGACTTGCGGCAAACTTTCTAACTCGCTGACCACACGTCGCATGGCCGACAAGCCTGCGGGCGTGAAAAAGTTAGGACTCGTCGCCACCACAACACATTCGCCCCCCGCGACCTGAAACGGCTCGACGTCCGGTGGCGGTGCGGCAGGCGGTGTTGGAGCGACTGGCGGTGGATTCGATTCGACGGGGGGCTGGGGAGGTTGTGCCGCGACTTCTTCTGTGGGCTTGGGGATGATCAGATCGCGCAACAGGGAAGGCTTGACGTAGCCAACGATAGCCGTGGCCGAGAGCAGCAACACGACCACGATCTGCACCAGAGGATGGTCCGACCACCAATAGAACAACCGCCGGCTTAGCCCGCGCTCTTCGTCAGCATCACTCATAATCGCTGCGCGGCCGCCGCCTCGATCTCGCTGCGGTCCAATCGGTCGTCACGATTGGTATCCATTTTACGGAAGCCAAAACGTCGGAATGCCGTGGGCGCTTCATCCCGCGTGACAACACCATCTCCATTGCGATCCATGCGTTTCAGAAACTCGTCGGCGCTCTGTTGAATCCGACGTTGGCGCGCGGCGGGATCCTCCGGGTGCTCGTCACCCGAGGCCCGGGCGATCACGAGCGGAACGTCGCGCGGATGAGCCACATCGAAAAACGCCACCGCCATCTCTTCCCAAGTTTGATCACCCCAAGTGACATACGCATCGGGTGCCGGATTCGTCGGATTGCCCGATGAATTGTCGAACCGCACCGTCATCTCCAAAGCGTCGAGATCGTCCAAAGCCAGCGGCGACTCGAACTGATACCAGTGCTGCCAATTGAAGTCATACTGCGGCACCGACAACAACGTTTCCCGCTCGCTCCCGTGACGCGCGGTGAGCAGGAACGATTTGCCTCGCAAGTGCATGTGAGGCATGACGCCCAAAAGACGCGATTGTTGCGCGAAGTTCGCCAAGCGAATCTCGACGGGATGATCTTCCGCGTCGGGAGGAATCTCGAACTCGTGATTCAAGGCGACGCGTGTAAAGACTTCGTGCGTGACTTCGCTCGAATCACGAAACCAGACACCCAGTTTGGTCGCGTCCGCGGTTTCGCGTCCCGTAGGCGTGTAGTGCATTTGAAAGATCAACTTGGAGCCCGCGGGAACGCGCCGCGCGTGTCCTGGTGGTAATGTGACAGCTCGTTGTCCGGGCACATAGGCTCCCAGCCAGCCAATTCCCGGCGCATTGGCTCCATCCGGAGGCCTTACGAAGACGATCGCATGATGCACGACCGTGGCAGCGCCCGGGATGACTTGTGCCGCACTGACCCAACGATCTTCGGTCCAGCCTGGATTGACCACGAAATACTGGTACTCGACGGTCCCTTCGGATGGCACGACAAACGGCCGCTCGCGCATCACGAGCTCCTCGTCGGGGGCCTGCGGCAAGTGCCAGCCGGCGCTCCATTGAGGCGGGTCGGGCAAATCCGCAAGGTCGCCGCGCGGCATGCCACCGTGAACCCAAGCGGCGAGCGTTTCCCGTTCGGCGGCTGGGAACAGCCGCTGTCCAACGAAGCTGCCATGCCGCAGATCGGCGTGCCATGGCGGCATGCGCCCCTGATCGATTACCTCCAACATCATCTCGCCCCACCCGATGACTTCGTCATAATCCGTGAGCGAGAACGGTCCGATCTCACCCGGCCGATGGCAATCGACGCAACGCCGATTCAGAATCGGCGCGATATCGCGAGTGAAGGTCAACGACGTGGGCTCGGCTGGTGTCCCACGCGACGCGGGAAGCTGTGTCATCAAGCAGCCGACGGCCGTGGTTCTCGTCAGCCGCACCGCATGTCCTTCGAGCACATCGTCCAGAGCGTTTCGCAGATCGTGTTGCGTTGGTTCCGAGCGGGCTCGACCCGGTTCGTACTGATCGTCGACCCGTCCTTGGTAACGCACAACGTTGCTCGCATCGATCACGAACACCTCGGGCGTCCGCGTCGCCTGAAACCGCCGCGCTAACGCTTGGTCAGCATCCTTGATCACCGGGAAGCCCAAACCATGGTCGCGAATATAGCGTTGGATCTTCGCGGCGGTATCTTGGGGATTGCTGTTGATGCCGATAAACGCCACGCCCCGCGACTGGTAGGTTTCGGCCAGCGCATTTAATCGCGGGCCGTACAACCGAGCCAGCGGACACTCCGTCCCCAGGAAACAAACAACCTTCCACGGGCTGTCGGCAAAGGCCAACTCTTGGTGTTCGATGTCGCGCAGTTGCGCCCAGTCGAGCGGTTGCGTATCGGCGGCCGAGATTGAACTCGTCGAAAGCAACATGGCGAACAGGACGAGCGTCGTGGTGCGTGCCACGGAGCGGGTTGTTCCCGCCGCGACGGCAGGTGTGTCGAGTCTATCCGTAGCGGGCGTGGCGAGCTCGAAGCGATCGGCATAGTCAGGATGGTTGGTATGCATCAGGCGATCCCAGAGATTGAAGTACAGGCCATAGTTAGCCTGGAACTTTTCGTGGTGCAAGGCATGATGAGTCACGCAGTTCAGAATGTAGCCGATTCGGCGTTGCAGAAACCATCGCGGAAAGATCTCGTAACCGCAATGGCCCATGACATTGAACGCTAGTTGCCACGCCATGAATAGGCCAAACGCCGCCGGATGGATAGGCAAGGTAAACACCAACAGCGGCCCGATCCCCGCTTGGACCAGGGCCTCACCGGGGCTGAAGGCGTACGCGGCCCACGGCGTGGGGCTGGTGGAAAGATGGTGCGTGCGATGCAACCAGGGATACAGCCAGCGCTGATGCATGAGGCGATGCGTCCAGTAGAAATACGCATCGTGAATCACAATCATCACGCCGATGCTCGCGACAAACCAACCCCAACCGTAGGCTCGAACATCGAGATACAATCGGGTCCATCCGGAATAGGCCGCATACACGACCAGACACGTCACTAATCCAAAGATGGCGATGCTGCGCAGCGAGTGAGCGATCTCCCGCGCGACTTGTCCATCTTGAGCCGTACGATTCGATATCCGCCGGTGACGAAGCTGAGTTTGAAAGACCACGTAAAACATCAGCCACACGCCGCCAGCCAGCAGTGCGTACCCAAAGAGATCTCCCAGCAACGTGCCAATGAAGGCTCGTAGAGACAGCGTCAGTTTTTCATATACAGTCATCGCAACTTCCAAACGGCGCTGTTCGTGCGACTTCACGCCTCCTCCGCGCACGATCCCCCATGATACCGAACGACCCCGTCGCCGTGTTGATCTTGCTCCGAGCCTGAAGAAATGACGGGCTCCGAGCGGACTTCTGTGTTACCCGATGATTTCGAGTCGCTATGTGGTGCCATCAGGATGAAACCGTTAATTGCCCGTGTACTTCGGCAGTATCGCGCCGCAGAGTGGAATTGTCATTCCGGGGGGTTGTAATGCCCAGGAGTCGAAGATATATTCACCGCTCAATAGTGGCAGCGTAAGTGTGGCAGGAGGCATCGCTCGTCATTAATCGCAGGGAAGGACCGTTTTCTCAAAGCGATCGAAAGGGAGCTTGCGATGGCAGACTCGCCGAATTTCACTCATGATCTGATGGAGATCAGGCGAGCCGAGTTGGCTTCGCTCAAAGAACGTCGCCAACAAGTTGACTTGCCCACGAATCAATTGACGGCAGAGCCGGGCAAGCCGACCGATACCGTGGGATTGGCGCTCTCGGGCGGCGGACTTCGCTCGGCGTGCTTCAGCCTCGGGATCGTGCAAGCACTTTTTCAAACCGGCTTGTGGCGATTCGTCGACTATCTGTCCACCGTATCGGGCGGAGGCTACATCGGAGGGTTCCTGTCGTCTTACGTCATCCATCGAGGTGTCGCTCTAACGAATGAGAATTGTCCCCTGTTACCGCGGCAGGACCGCGACTCGCGACAACCGCCCGATGTGCAGCGATTCATTTACGGTGGTCGCTATCTGGTCAAGCCGTGGGAGATCGCCAACAAATTCCTAATCGGTTTGGTCTTTATCAACGCCACCGTTCTGTCGGGGTTGGTGGCGGTCTGCACCGTGGTGGCTTTGCTCTGGAGATCACTCGACTACGACGCGGTCCGCGACCAGGCCATGCTTCTGGGTATCGAAGGGTTTGACGGTGACGTTATCTCACCGTTCTGGCCATTCTTTGTATTCGGCGTCTTTTGGCTGACAGCCTGGGTCGTGTCCTATTGGCGGCATGGAGCGGAAGCTCCTGGGATGTGGGCTCGCTCGTTGCTGTTGTTGCTGGTGGCTTCGCTGTTGATCGGACTAGCGGTTTTGTTTGGCAATGGCGATGCGGATCTGTCTTTCCTGAACTCCGTGCAGACCGATAATCCTTGGCAGCCAGGAAACACCTTTTGGGCCACCGTACTGGGACTGACGCTGGGAGGTCTAGTTCCCTTCCTAGCCCCGAAGCGACTGATTCAAAGCGGGCTAAAACCCAAGAACGATTGGGAACGATGGGCTTTTGCGATCGCGAGTATCGCGGCCTTGGTCGGGGTTCCCCTGCTAATCATCAGCTCAGTGGCGCGGGAGGATTTTTCAGGCTACAACTCGCATCCACATCGACCGATGCAGCGAGGGGATTTCGCCAATCACGGCACAAACGCCATGTTGGAACTATTGTGGCCGCGAGGCGAGGGGGCGGCCGCGCTGCGCCGAAATCCGCATGACCCAGAAGGTTCCACCAGCGATGAACGTGCCGCGCGAGCGACTGAATCTGGAGATGGCAAGGTGGCGTCGTTAATGCGGAAGTCGTTCTTTGGGATGGATATGGACGAGGCACCGAAAGTGTCACGAGGCAATATATTCACAATCTTTAAGCGAATACTTCCGAATGCTCCCCGGGAGCTTGTATTGGAATCCGCGGCTAAGTTCCGAGCTGTTCGACGAGATATAAATCGGCAGGCGTGGGAGGACAAGATCGACGACATGCTGAACGCGATTGAAGCAGCCTCCGATCAGCCGAAATCGAACGATCAAAAAACGACCGCGAAACCATCGGACACGGATAGCACGCTAGCGACCAAAGGCCAAGCCGAGCTCCGACTCAAATTGCTCATCGCGGTTCAGGAAGTGGAACTCGAATGGCGGGCGAAGCGAGCAGCGTATCTGGGAACCGAGCAGTATGTCGGTATGGGTGCCTGGCTCAATCAGCGTCTGAAAACCCTATGGGTTGCGTTCAAGAACTTTTTCTGGAGCGGCGATCCCGAGAATGATGCCACGGAACTACTCACGCTCCATCGATTTCGGAATCGACTCCAAGCTCAACTGGCGAATGCCCTCAACGACGACGTGCTCTTGCATGGGAAACCGTCCCCAAAGTCGCGAGAGTTACTCCATGCGCTCGTCGAGTCCCACACCGCCACTTCAACGGCCGAGTCGGTTGATGGTCGCGCTCGGAGGCGTGACGAACTAGTCACACGCGCGGCCTCCGAGAACGTGGAGATGTGGTTGCCGCACGAAGTGTTCGAACTGAAAACGTTACTGTTGGAGACTCAGTTCCCCCAAGCTTTCCGCTCACGATTCGATCCGCAACGACGGACGACGCACGCACAAGACCAGAGGAGTCGCTGGTTCGTTGTTTGCGGATCGCTGCTAATGTTCCTCTTACTGGGCATCAGCCTGGATCTCAATGCCACATCCATGCATCGTTTTTATCGAAGCTGCATTACTAAAGCGTTCATTGTCCCCCAACGAAACAAGTCCGAGAGTCCGGCCCTGTCGGAATTGACGACGACTCGCATGGGTGCCCCCTATCACTTGATGTCGGCTTCGACAGGGTTGGCGCTGGACCGAACGGGGAATGAAGACATTCCCGCCGGACAGGAATTTGAACCGGGTTCGGAACCCATTTACCGTGTGATCGATTCGTACTTATTTTCCCAACGTTTCTGTGGCTCGCAGATCACGGGTTATGCCAAGACCGACGAGTATGAGAAGTGGATTCACGGAGCTCAGAATCGCATCGACTTGGCCGAAGCCGTTGCGATCTCTGGCGCAGCCGTCAGTCCCAGCAACATTCGCAATTGGTTGGTGGCGTTCCTGATGTTTATCTTGAACTTCCGACTGGGCCAATGGGTTCCCAATCCGCGACAAGGTCGGCCCCGCTGGCGCCCTACACTGCTGATGTTGCTTCCGAAAATGCGTTTGCCTGCCCGCGAACGGGACTATTGCTTTGTGTCCGACGGCGGCAACAGCGAGAACCTGGGGCTGGTTCAACTGCTGCGTCGCAAATGCACGCTGATTATTCAAATCGATGCCGGACAGGATGAGGATCACTGTTTCGCCGACCTCGGCCGGGCGATCCGGACGGCGCGAATCCACGGCGGTGTACGCCTGGTACAACTGGAGGATCCCGATCTGGATTTTTCCACGGACTCGTTGCATCTTTCCGTACTGGACGGGAGTTGGTCCGACACGGTGACGCGAAATTGCAAGCACCACTTTTGCGCCGCCAAGATTCTCTATCCAGACGGGACCGAGGGACTGTTGATTTACATCAAACCCAGCTTCACGGGAGATGAGAGTCGAGACTTGCAGCAGTATCGGCGTCGCAATCCCGATTTCCCCCATGAGCCCACCAGCGAGCAAGTTTACGATAAGGAACGAGCGGAGTCGTATCGGCAGTTGGGATACCACATCGCCTCCGTGATCTGCCGGCCCTTGACTAAGACCTTCGGGGATCTGTGGAAGACCAACCTCACCACCGCCGATCTTTGCCGACTGCTGGTACCCAACTCGATATCAGCACCGAGTCGATCCGGCCAAACTGCCGATGTTCCACCGCAAGATGACGCCGCAGAATTTAGTGCTCAGGCCGAAGCCATCGCTGATGGAGACGAGTCAGGTTTGGCCGCCACTGCGAATTCCGCTCTGGACGATATGTCATTCGGAGAATCAGCAGCGGAAATGACGGGAGTAACGCCCCAGGCTTCATCGGATTCTACGGAGCTGGAGCCAACGTCACACGCAGAGTCGGTGGTCGCACTCGCCAGCTCTTGCCTCGATCGATTGCAACCACCTGAGGCCAAACGATTGGAGGCGGTTCGTCGGTTGCTTGAATTGAACGAGTCCGCGATTCTCGAACATCGTAACTCCGTGAAAGTACTTGTCTATGGACTTGCGCACGATCCCGCTCCGAACGTTCGCTATCATATCATTGACCTGCTGGAGCTGCTCTTTCCTTATGCCCGCAACCGAAAGAATCAAATCCTCAAAGCACTCATGACTTGCGGTGAGAAAGACCCCAACCAAAAGAATCGAAAGCGTGCCTTGCGAAACATTGAGACGCTTAAGCAAAGGAAGGGAAAGCCGCGATGATCCGCGAGCGTTCGGAGCCGAGTACTCATCCCGCGCTAACCGTGTTGCAAGATCTGCTTGACGATCTCACCACCTTGCCCGTCGAGCAACGTTTGCGCGCGTGAGTTGTGACGATAGACCACGCGCTCCGGATCGAGACCGAACAGATGCATGAGGGTCGCGTGATAATCGAAGTGATTCACGACATCGACGACCGCATGATGACCAAACTCGTCCGTCGCGCCGTGCGTTCCGCCGCGACGGAAGCCGCCTCCGGCCACCCACATGCTGAAGCCGTACGTGTTGTGATCGCGCCCGACACTGGCGGGTCCCGCGTCGTTTTGAATCACCGGCAACCGACCCATCTCGCCGCCCCAGTGAACGATGGTCGAATCCAGTAGGCCACGCTGCTTGAGATCCTTCACCAAGGCCGAGGCCGGCTTGTCCGTCTTGCGGCACGCGGCGGGCAGCGCGTTGCGGATGTTACCGTGGTGATCCCAATATTGATTCCGCGTGAACACCTGCACGAACCGGACGCCCCGTTCGACCAGCCGCCGCGCGATCAAGCAACGCGTGCCATACTCTTGGGTCTCTGGCTCGTCGATTCCATACAGCTTGTGCGTCGCCGCGCTCTCTTGTTGTATGTCGAGCGCCTCGCCGGCGGCGGATTGCATGCGGGCCGCCAGCTCGTAATTGGAAATGCGCGCCGCC
>JBGTHH010000479.1:0-4576 GCA_041746275.1 Pirellulaceae bacterium
TCGATACGCGTTCCCAGGTATCGCCCGGCTTCACGGGCTCGTCGGGCAGAGATTTCAGTTCTTGATTCGCTTGCTCCGCCAGATAGTCGGAGTCGAATTGCTTAGCCGTAGCGACTCGGATGGCTTCCGGCAGATTCTGCAAGGCGTCGTCGCGGCCCTTGACTGACAACACGCGATTGTTCTGATTATAAGTCACCGTCCAACTTGAGCTCGCCACTGCCTTGAACACGTCCAACACGGCGTCGAGTGGAGTGCCCGGCTTCGGAGCATCGGGGTTCGCGGAATCAAAACGGACTTCCATGCCAGCGATGTTGATCGTCGATTGCAGCGACTCGATCTTTTGCTCGGACACCAGCGTCCCATCGGCTTGGCGCTGGCCGTTGGCTTCCGTGGACGTGATATTCTGTTCCGATTTGGTCGGAATCTCCATGCCGGCAATGGTCAGCGTTTGTTCGACTTTCACATAGCGATTCTCGGTCGTCTGGCGTCCGTCCGGGAACTTGTGTTCCAGTTTGACCTGCGCCTGGAGCAGGGTCGGTGCGAAGAGCAGGGCGGTTGTGACCAATAGGAGAGCGAAACGTTTCATGGGGAATTCCTTCGAATCGTGTTTTGAAGTCAACTTTCGGGTGTTCGTTGTGCCTGCGGAAAGCTTGGAAAGATCGTCAAGAAAAAAGGCGTAACCAGCGTGCGTATTGTACACGGATGCGAGTCGCGGCGAACACGAGAAGACGCGTGCGAGGGATTGGAAGGAAGTAGGGTGGTTGCTTGCAACCACAAACTTCGGGAGATTTACTAGGCGAAACATCTTCGAGTTTGTTTCGGAACGGTGATCTGATGGGATGATTGTGGTTGTAAGCAACCACCCTACGCACACGACGATCGACATCACCGACGCGCATCCGACGAAGCCGAATCATCGACAGTGCTCGCATAAGGTCGGCTTCTCGAACGGACGTGGTAACGCTCTGTGCTGTTCCTCGATTCATCGTCGCCAGTGGAATTCCTGGCCTGATGGTCAGCCTGGAAAGGCCGACGTACATGTGATGTCCCTCGATTCCTCGTTGCCAATGGAATTCCCTTGACAGGGGAGGGGTGGTGTTTGTTACGGTAAAGGGCAAACGCGGCAGGGAGAAACACAACTGACAGGAGGGAGGCAGACCCATGAGACGTTCGGCAAATCGCAAATCGCAACTTCCAACTTCCAACTTCCAACTTCCAACTTCCAACTTCCAACTTCCAACTTCCAACTTCCAACTTCCAACCCGAGGGCAACGTGGATGATCTCTGGTTGGTGGATTGCGCCGGCAGATCGGGGATTCAAACTATCCTTGGCCACTTGGACGGACTGCGGGTGAAGGTGATCGAGTCCGCTGGGGATCTTCCACAACAAGGGGAAGGCGGACTTTCGGCATCGCCATGCGCCGTCCTGGCGCTTGTCAATTCCAGGAAACAAGCCAGCCGCAGCTTGATCGAACCATTGCTTAAAAGTATCGGTTCGACACCGCTGTTGGTGCTTGATGAAAGGTTCGACGACCGCTTTGCCCAGAGCGTGTTAACTCACGGAGCCTTGGACTACCTCGACACCGCTCGTGTGACCACCGACAAGCTGCTGCGCCGCATCGAGTGGGCGATTTTACGCAATGGGCATCGGGCAGCGGCTACGTCGCGTGACACCAACCGCGACGATGGCCAAGTCCCCATCGAATCTCGACAGCGCCTGGAACAACTTGCGCCGCGTGGACGACAGATTCTGGAGTTATTGGCTACCGGTCTGACGCCCAAGCAGATCTCCTGTCAACTCGGCACCCGCCCCAAGACCGTATGGAATCAGCTCGCCGAACTCCGTGGGCGGTTTGCTGTGGATTCGAACCACGCGCTCGCCCTTCTGTTCCTTCAACGGGCTCCGGAAGAAAAATCGGTCGAATAGGAGAAAGGACTATTGTTGTTGAAAGTGATCACTCTAGATTAAAGACGATCGAGGCTCAAAAGTGGCGAGATTCCGCGTTTGTCATCTTCATAGCGCGATAATGAATTAGTTTCGCGCAAATTGCCACGATTACGTGCCGAGCAGCTCGCTGGGGAAACGAATGACGCAAGATTATGTTGAGCTGAGGCGAACGAATCCAGTGATCGATGTCGTGGCATTCTTGCTGGGAAGCGTATTGCTTTTGGCAGCCGTCATGAAGCTAGAGCAGCACTCCACATCAGCGATTTCGTCGCCCTGGCCTGTCGCACAAGTTACCTTTGAAGTCACGCTTGGAGCCTGCCTTGTTGCACTTCCACGATGGCGAACGACATGGATTGTCTCCAGTGTGTGTTTCAGCGGTTTCTCTGTGGTGTTAGGTACCAAGTGGTGGATCGGCGCAACCGACTGCGGTTGCTTTGGAGAGCTATCCATTCCTCCTGGCACCATGTTGTTGTTCGACGTAGTAGCGGTCTTTCTTTCACTAACTTGTCTCAACATCGTAGCGAGAACTCAATCCGCACGGGCATCGAAGGTGCAATGGGTGGGAGGGATCATTTTTGTAGGATTGCTACTCATATTAGCTCGCCTACCACGCGCCGAAGGCGATCAGATCGCTGAAGGTTTGTTTCTAAAGGGTCGATATATGTTGGCTCGGCCGGAAGCGTGGTTGCAGCACCCACTCCCCTTGCTGCCCTACATCGACATCGAACGGGAATTGAGTACCGGCGATTGGAACGTCCTCGTCTACCGACCTGGATGCGCTACATGCGATGCGCTCTTGAACCACCCCCGTGGTGAACCACTTACTTCTCTTGTCGATGACGGTACGAGGTTGGCAGTTATCTCTCTGACAAGCGATGGTCGCGACCGTCTCGCATGGGGGCCGGAAGTCGCGGAGTTCGGGGAGTTGACGTCATCTTACGATTGGATCATTTCCACTCCCCTGTTGTTAAATGTTTCCAACGGCAACGTTGTGCGGGTCGTAACACCGGGCGAATAAGTTGCCAGCGAGGTTCGTGTGATTCACCGGAATAATTGGTTGATCATGACATGCGTGGCGTTAGGTGCGATCTCCGCTTATGCCGCGTTCATGTATCGCTTGCGGAGTGCCGAGCCTGTGTTGCAGGTCGTCGATCCGAGTCTGCTGGACTTTGGACAAGTCAACGTCCAGGATCAAGCGAGCCGAAAGATCCGTCTTCTAAATGCCGGTCGACATCGCTTGGAGATTGGAGACCTCAAGGCTTCCTGTGGTTGCGTTCAAGTCACCGCCAGCACGATGATCCTCGAACCGGGAGCGTCGACCGAGGTCGCCCTCAACTTTGACTTCCTTTCCGTGGCCAACCGGAACGCTATTCCAGCGGCAACCGAGTTCGCCGTGAACCTCTACGTGGTTACGAAGCCGCCGCATCGTGAAGTCTTTCGTTGGCAACTGACCGGAAACGTGAATAGCGTTTTTCGGCGTGTCCCTGAGTTGGTTGAGCTACGATCACAGGGAGTCTTGGCTCAGCCATTGAACGGAACGTTTGATTTGGAGTTTCACCAACCGATCGATGATCTTGCCGTTACCGTCGACGATCCTGGTGTGCAGGTTCGTTCGACGGCCGATGTGGAACGTCGTCGATTTCAAATCGAGGTCAAAGCTGAACTGAAAAAGTATGGAAGCAAAGAACTGGCTTTACAATTCATTCCCATGGTGAACGGAGCACCTCAGTCGCCGGTTGTGACCCATGTACTGTTAGAGAAACTGGCTGATGTACGAGCGGAACCGGCGTTCATTAACTTGGGGTTGGTCGATTCCACGCGGCAAGACCGTGCCGCTGTCCAACTTGTCTCTGCGTCGGAATCGGTATTTCGTGTCGTGAGCACCTGTATCCAGTCGAGTGCTTCCGACGCCACTGCGGAGAGTTCACTCGTCGTTGAATCGGTCACTGAGAAGCCACAGTTCGTCATTTCCCCTCTGGTTTCGACTGCGGGGACTCATAACGGAGTAGTCGTCTTCGCAGTCGAACAGCATAACGAGCGATACGACGTTTCCGTGCCTTACAGCTTCCACGTTCTGGAACCAGCTCGATGAGATCTAAATGCGTTCCCAATTCACCTGGGACCACCGAGAGGAGAAGAGCGATGTCGCCTATACAACTCCGCTCCATGACAAGGACGTTTATGAGCGCATGGAACATGGTCATGGTGTCTTTGACCGTTATCTTGATGACGACCAGCGTCTCGGCGATTGATATCGCCGAGGTGCGCGCGGCCATTGAAAAACGCGTCCAGTCCTTTGCTACCGTGGATGTGAAGTGGAAGACGACAACGCATTTTACAGAGGCTCACAGTCGGCGACTACGTGCGGTACCGTTCGGAGGAGAGGCACAGCAGCCCAGTGATCGATTTCCCGCGACACTTGAGTGGGACGCACAACTACAGTGTGACGATACCAGGTTGCGGCTCGATTATGCACGGCCGACTTGGAACTTTAATAGCGCTAGATTTGAGATGATCCCACACGTTCTTGTGTTCGACGGAAATGTAGGAAGGCTGCTATCGACAACGGAAAGCACACGCTTTCCTCATCAGGGCATTATGACTGACGACGCGATGCATGCGCGCGGC
>JBGTHH010000480.1:0-2739 GCA_041746275.1 Pirellulaceae bacterium
GTCAGATCGAACGTGACGCGTCGCAATAATGCCTCGCGCGGTGCCTCATCGGCGGGTGCAAGTGCGGCTTGATCCAAACGTGCCAGCACAAAGGCATCGATTGGCTGACGTGGCCAACGGACATCCGTGACGCGGGGAAGTGCGTTGGCCCGCGGCGGGAGCCACGACCAGTGCGTTTGAAATTCCGCACCGGCGGCAATCCATTGACGCAACGTTTCCCGCTGCTGGTCGGTCAACGTCAGGTTGGAATCGGGTGGAGGCATCCGCACATCGGCATCGGTCGAATCTATGCGATGGATTAACTCGCTTTCGTCTGGATTGCCGGGGACGATGGCGGGTCGCCCTTGGTGATCGGGCGAAACTCCATCCCACCGATCCAAACGCAGGCCGGCTTGTCGACTCGCCGCATCCGGTCCATGGCAACGAAAGCATTTGTCCGACAACAGGGGTCGCACATCCCGTTGAAAATCCACGCGTTCGTCCGCGACACCCCAACCGCTTGCCAGGCTGACCAGGACAACCGCTACATAGACTTGCCGGCGATTGAGTGGGAGAGGCTGACGCTCGTGTGTGGTTTGAAAACTCGCCATGGTACGTCACCGCTGCCGCGATCGTCATGTTACAAATCGTCGCGGTATCGTTCTTCCTTCCAAGGGTCACCGTGCAGATGATAACCGCCCCGCTCCCAGTATCCCGGTTTGTCGATGTCCGAGAGTTCAATGCCCTTGAGCCACTTCGCGCTCTTCCAAGCATACAGTTGCGGCACCATCGCCCGCACAGGTCCACCATGATCGGCCGACAGAGGCTCGCCGTCATGCAGGTCGGTGATCAGCGCGTCTTCGGCCAAGAAGTCGGTCAGAGGCAAGTTCGTGGTCCAGCCCTGGTCGTAGCCGTGCAAGATCACGAAGCGCGCTTCGGGGCGGACGCCCGCTTGATCGAGCAGGTCGCGAGTCGACACGCCTTCCCACCTATTCCCCAGCCGCGACCATTGCGTCACACAATGGAAGTCGGCAAACACCTTCACACGCGGCAACTGCCGAAACTGCTCCAACGTGAACACGAGCGGTCGCTCGACCAGCCCAAAAATCTCCAGCTTCCAATCCTCGGGAATTCGAGGTGTCCCGGAAGCGTCCAGCACGGGCCACTTGCGAGTACGCGACTGCCCAGGCGGCACACGGTTTCCACGCCGCGTGTCGGGACTGATGATCACGTCGTCACCGCACGTCTCAGGACCGGGAGCTTCGCCCGTTTGATAGTTGGGATCGTTGTTGAACATGCTCAGTACGTGGCCACTCCCTGGACGCTTGTCTTGTTTCCCGCCGCGAGTTGCTCGGCGACTTGAAAGATGGCGTCACTTGCGCGTCGGACACCGGCTTCGTCGACATCCAGATGGGTCACCGCGCGGACACGAGTCGGTGTGATGGCGAGCGTCAACACGCCTTGCTGTTGCAATCCGGCGACGAAATCGGCGGCCGTACCCCACTCGGGATCGACATCAAAGAAAACGATGTTCGTGTCAATCTCCTCGTCGTACAGCCGAATTCCGGGAGTCTGTCGCACGGCGTCGGCGAGAATTCGCGCATGGGCATGGTCCTCGACCAACCGCTCGCGATGATGCTGAAGGGCGTACAAAGCACCTGCCGCCAGGATGCCGACTTGACGCATACCGCCGCCAAAACACTTGCGATGTCGCCGCGCCTCCTTGATCATTTCAGCGGAACCCGCCAAAGCCGAGCCGACGGGAGCACCCAGTCCTTTGCTAAAGCAGACGCTGATGGTGTCGAAATGCCGAGCCCAATCGGCGGCGGGAATTCCCGTAGCGGCGACGGCATTGAACAACCTCGCGCCGTCCAAATGCGTTCGCAGTCCGCCCGCGTGAGCCCATTGGCAGATCTCCTCGACTGCCTCGAAGGGCTGAATCCTGCCCCCGCCTCGGTTGTGCGTATTCTCAAGACAGACGAGTCGTGTCCGCACCAGATGCTCATTCTCCGCCCGGATCAGCCCATGCAATTGCTCGGGCTGAAGCACGCCGTGGTCACCTTCGATCGTCCGCCCGACGACTCCGCTTAACTGTGCGAAGGCACCTTGTTCGTAGTTGAAGATGTGACAGCCCGCTTCGCAGAGGAATTCGTCTCCCGGTTTGCAATGAATCCGCACCCCGATCTGGTTGGTCATCGAGCCCGATGGCATGAACAGCGCCGCCTCTTTCCCCAGAATATCCGCCGTCAGTTCCTGGAGCTGGTTGACCGAGGGATCTTCACCCATGACATCATCGCCGACCTCGGCCTGAGCAATCGCCCGCCGCATCGCGGGTGTCGGTCGGGTAACAGTATCGCTACGCAAATCAACCACGTTCATCATCTTGGCATCTCTTCGGTCATGGGAAACGGAGGGAAACGAGTGAGTCCGATTATAGGCAGCCCATCGCGGCTCCGCGACTACCGACCGCGACGCGGCCTGCGCCACAACCGGTGCGATCCACGGCGGTTGGGGTGTGAGCTTACCGCGGGTTTGGCGGAATTTTCGTTCGGCTCCACCTGCCCCGGACGGCCGTCGACCACGGGCACGATCTCGACGGCCAGCGCAGGCATTCCCTCGACCGGTCCAAGGAAAGGTGCCAAGGGCATCTGGAAAGGGGCAAAGGGAGGAAAGGTGAAAGGGTGTGCTGGAAAGGTGAATGGTGCTGGAAAGGTGACAGCCACCAAGTATAGGAAGCATAGGTAATATATCTAGAAATAG
>JBGTHH010000481.1:0-5873 GCA_041746275.1 Pirellulaceae bacterium
GCCGGGCTCCACGGACAGCCGGTACACGAACTTGCGATCACCTCGGAAATCGAGGTCGTAAAGGCTCGCCACATAGACCGCTCCGGCTTCCGCGAAGAACGTCAATTGCAGGTCGTGTCCGTCGGTATCCGCAGCCTCGGCCAGCAAACGTCCTGACGGATCGCGGACTTCGAGCACGGCGTTCAAAGGCGAGCCCAATGCCATCGCCATGGTGGTCAGCGTGATGGGGCCGGACTCCGACGGAATGAATCGATAGCGATCCACCTCCTCGATCTTCACGATTTGTCCTGACACCGTCACGGGGAGCTTCCCGAGATCTTGAGCCTGCGCTTCGTGTCGCTGTTCGAGCAACTCCCTACCTGACGAAACAACGAACCGTCCTGTCGCGGTCGCGCCGTTGGCGTTGGCGGCTTGCCAACGATAGATGCCAGGAGCTAGTTCGGCAGGCAAGGTCAATCGCGCGACAGTCTCGCGCGGCAAGGGATCGGGAGAACGTCGTGCTTTCTTCTCGAACCAATAGGGAGGCTCCGGAACGAGGACCGGACCAGGAGCCGACTGCAACTCCAAACCGATTCGCGACTCGTGGACAAAGACTTCCATATCCGGCGTCCAATCATAGCCGCCGAGGATCACTTCGATCGTGGTTCCTGCCGCCCCGCCCGGCGGCATCATGTAGCCGATCTCCGGGGGCTGCTGAGCCGCAACCTGCCCAGCCGCAACCTGCCACGTGAAGCCGAAACTGACTAAGAGTAGAAGCGTTGATCGTGGGAGCGACATAGTGGAAAGCCTGTGGTTGTCGGCGAAGTTGGGCATTGCCGGTCAGATCAGATCCTTGATCACTTGGCCACCATCGACCAACGGCACCGGACGGCCCAGCAGATCGTTGTAGTGTCGATCGGCATCGATGCCCAACAGCGTGTGAATCGTGCGGAGGATATCGTTAACGCCGATGGGCTCGGTGGTTGGTGCGGCAGCCTGCTTGTCGGTCGCGCCGATGACTTGACCGGGCTTGGTGCCGCCGCCGGCGAAAATCACCGTCTGGGCCATGGACCAGTGATCGCGTCCCGCCTGAGCGTTCACGCGCGGCGTTCGTCCCATCTCGCCCATCATCACGACCAAAGTTTCGTCGAGTAAGCCGCGCTCGTCGAGATCCGTGACGAGGGCACTAAACGCACGATCCGCGTACGGAATCAAATCGGTCTGCAAGCTGGGAAAGCAATTGAAATGCACGTCCCAGCCCGGTGCATCGACGCCCACGAAGCGGCAGCCACCTTCGACCAATCGGCGCGCTAGCAACGCACATTGGCCGATTTGCGTGTAACCATACCGCTCGCGAATCGCCTCCGGTTCCGCGTGAATATCGAAGGCCCGTTTGGCATCGGGCGAAGTGATCAGCCGATGTGCCTTCTCGTAGTACTGCGACATGACTTTGGCACGACCCTGGGCATCGCGTTCCAGTTCGTCGATTCCGGCCAGCAACTTCCGCCTTAGTGCCAAGCGGTTGGTCGACAGACCGGAGAGCGGTTGCAAGTCTTTGACTTCGAAGTCCGGCTGGGTCGGATCGGATTCAATTATGAAGGGAGCATGTTCGGCTCCATAGAATCCAGGGCCGCCTGCCTGCATCGGATGCGGCAAGGCGATGTAGGCGGGCACGGTGCCGCGGGAGCCAAGTTCGCGGGAGACAACCGAACCGAGCGACGGATAGTAATCGTTGTTGGGAATTGGATTGTCGCCATCGGCAAAGTTCGCGCGGCGTCCCGTCATGACATAGTGATAGCCGGTCGAATGGCCGTTATCTCGATGACTATGGCTGCGGAGGATGGTGTACTTGTCGGCGATCTTCGCACACAGGGGCAGTTGATCCGTGACGAACGTGCCGGGGACGTTCGTGGGAATCGGCGCGAAGGGACCGCGAATCTCGACGGGTGCTTCGGGCTTGGGGTCCCACATGTCTTGATGAGGCGGTCCCCCTTCGAGAAACAGGAAGATGCACGACTTGGCCCGCGCGCGGGTGGCCGAAGCGGCTTGGGCCTCAAGTTGCAAGAGCCGAGGCAATGTGAAACCGGCGAACAGTCCCGTCGCTCCGACTCGCAAAGCATGACGACGCGTTACTCCATCACAGCGATCGGCGCGACGTCCACCTAGTTCGATTTTCAACATGCTTCACCTCAATGATTGAACATGAATTCCTTCGCATTGAGTACGGCCCACACGACATCTTCGACCGCCGACTGGCGGTCGTGCTCGTGAATGCGAAAGGCCTCCAACATTAAACTTCGCTCTTCCGGTCGCGGGAGTCGCGACAACGTACACAGATATATTTCGTCGATCACAGCCTCGGGGGACAAATCGGAATGGGCAAGTTTGCGGGCGCGACCATGCCGATCCTGGATTTTCGCCATGATCTCGGGTGAGTTCAACAAATGCAACGATTGAGCCATGCTCGGCTCGCTGCTCCGCTCACACTCACACACGCTAGCTCGAACCGGTCGACCGAAGATGCGGAAAAAGTAGGATGGAACGCGATTGTCCCAGACTTGAATCGCTCGATAGCCGACGGGCCAGCCATTAAACTTCTCCGGAACTCCCGTACTCTGGTTGATCGCGTCGAGCAAGACCTCGGCGGGGAGCGACTTGTATGCCGCGTGGGAGAAGTTCTGCGTATCGTCTTGGTTCGACGCGTTCGTTTGCGAACTGAGTTGATAGGCTTGCGAGTTGAGCAGCGTGCGCGTGAAGGCTTTAAGATCAAACTTCACGTCGTGCATATGTTCGGCGAGCGCCCGCATCAACGGTTCGTTACTCGCCGGATTGGTGTCGCGCAGGTCATCGATCGGCTCGACCAACCCACGTCCGAAGTAATGAGCCCAGAGACGATTGGCGATCGCCATCGCGAAATAAGGATTGTCGGCCGACGTCATCCAGTGGGCCAAGGCCGTGCGGCGGTCGTCGACTCCGGTAAAGTCCGCCGCCTCGCCACCCAACGGCCGCGCCGCGACCGCTTCGCCGCTGCGCGGATGAGGCAGATCGGTCCCGCCCAGCGAAATGACCGCCTCGTCGCCTTGAGGCAGTTTCTTGAGCTTGACGCCCGTGAAGAAGCTCGCCAAACCGACGTAATCGGTCTGGCTCCAACGTTCCGACGGGTGATGATGACATTGGGCACATTCGATGCGCACGCCGAGCAACAATTGGCTGATCGCGCGACTGGCTTCGTCGGGTTTGTTCAAGATCTTGTAGAACGCGCCCGGCCCTTCGGACAAGATACTTCCCTGAACAGTCAACAGATCGCGGGCGAGCTCGTCAAACGGTCGATTCTCGCGAAAGTGACGCCGTAGCCAACGCTGCATAGCGACGGTTCCGGCAGGAGTGATCTGAAGCTGGTCGGCCCGCAAGACATCCAGCCAACGCATCGTCCAATAATCGACGTACTCGTCACGCTCGAGCAATTGGTCGACCAGTCGTGTGCGTTTGTCCGCAGCGGGATCTTGCAGGAACGCGCGAGCCTCGTCCGGTGTCGGCAACGTGCCGATCGTATCGAGATAGACGCGACGCAGGAACGTGGCATCATCCGTGGGACCGCTCGGTGCGATGCCGAGCCGTTCGAGTTTGTCCCAGACCAAGCGATCGATAAAGTTGTTTTCGTTTGGCCGCGCGAAGGGAACGCCGGGGCGGGGCAACGTGATCCGGCAAACCGCCACGTGACCGAGATAGCGAACCAAAATCGCCGCCTCTCCCGGAATGTCACTGGCCTCGATCAGCCCGCGCGGAGTCACGTCGGCAATCGCGCTGGCATTAGATTCGTACTCCGCTTCGACCGTCACGCAACGACGCTGGCCGGAGCTGTCCACTGCCGTCACGCGAAGCTGCTGCGCTCCGCCCGACCAGAGCACTTGCTGTGTCGGTTCGATCTCGATCGCTATGATACGATTCGTCGTGGAGTGAAGATCGTCCAAGCGAGCTCCTTCGGCGACCCAACGCTTCAGCCGCTCGTATTGATAGCTCGCGGGTTCGATCTTGCGGCCACCGCCGTGAGGAATCTCGGCCGTACCCTTAAGCAACAATAGACTGCGGTCGACGGCGGTCAGCGACACGCGTCGCCCGCGACCTTCCTGTACGATCGCGGCGAAGTCCGCTTCCGCGTCGAAGCCAAAGATACTGAGCTTAAATCCGTTCTGGCCTTCCGCTTTGCCGTGACAGCCTCCCGCGTTGCAACGCGCTTTGGTCAGCAGCGGCACGACTTCATTCGCGAAGGAGACAGGCACCGGCGTTTGCTGATGGCGAACTTCCAGCGGCACACGCAGTTCGGCTTCTTGGTGGCGAATGATGATCTCCGTCAATCCATCCGCCAAGGGACGAATCAATCCGGAAGGTTCGCTCACGGCGAGCTTTGGGTCGGCGATCTGATAGCTGACCGCTCGGGAGACATCCACAACACGTCCATCCGCCTGCGACACGTGGACGAGCAACTGTTGGGAGGCTTCGGGGCGATCGAGCACCACGCTCGTCGGGCTCACGGTGATCTCGGCCAGCCCGCGATCGGCGACCAAGGCCCCGATCAACAACCAGGCCAGCATCACAAGCTTCAGGATTGGAGTTCGGATCATGGACTCGCCAAACGCGGTGGGGGCAGGAAACTTACTGGCGGAGCCTGAGTATAGCACAACGAGGGCGGTGTTTGTCCAGAAAGAAACACCATGCTTCCGACTTTCGGTGGCCCCCTCACCGCATTACGCTAGACGATCGCGGCTGCGGGCTCGTTCGAACAAGCCATCTCACACGCTGCGTCATCGAGGGTGGTCCATTCAGCCGACGGACAATGTTATCCCCTCGTAGGATTCGTTCATGTACGGTGTGACAGACGCGCTTCAGTCCTGTTGAACGCAGCATCGTCGGGACTTTGTATGAACCGCTGGCACTCGTCCGAAACAATTTCGAGTGACGGGTCCTAATTGCAGGCTGGACAGTGAAACGGGATTCAAAGATCGTTGACTTGGGCTGCAAATTGGTGCAATGTCAAGTCGAGATGTCTTGCGGAGCAAACACCTCGCCCCGTGACTGCCGTGCCTTCACCTTGCCTCGCACAATCACCGTCACTGTCTAACAGGAGTAATGTGCTCCTACGAACTGGCAATCGTCAAGAACACTTGCTGTCCCTGGTCACCCTGGGCTGTCCCCGGTAACCCTTCTCCCAAACCCGTTGCCCAACCATCACGAAGCGATGGATGTCACCGTGCAGCCTCCCAGGAGTGCGTTTCATGGTACGAGCTACAGGTTTCAATCAACAGGGGCACCAAAATCTAATCATCGGCGAGATTGGCGGGCATGGTTACATTTTATGAGCCACCCGCGGGAATCACCAGTTAAGGGAGTCCGAATTCGAGCCACTTTCCTAGTTGGCCAGATGTGAACGTGGCGGAGAATGACGCAGGCTCGGTGCAGCCGTCTCCCGCGAGAGACCTCCACGGCAGCCCGTTTTCCCAAGCTCTGCGAAGGTCTTTGAAGCTGAGGGCGAGTGACGTTGATCGCCAGTAAATCATTGTTCCTCGGGGGAGAACCCGTTACGATCAGAACCGTAGGCGATATCGAGCAGCATTCAGCCCCAGCGTTTTCGGAGCCATCGCCGTGTCAGCGGTGGACGGCAATGCATTCCGTCACGCGGAGTATGGCCTACTTCTCGTGTGGTGCGGGCTTCCAGCCTGCCTGCGCACAACAACGGCCTGAACGGAGAATACTACGAGGGAGTAGCAAGAGGCAGGCGGGACAGCTGCACCACAATCCACGACCTCGCAAAAATCCGGCACCGACAAGACCTTTGCCCGGTTTCCGCTAAACTTGAATCATTTCGCACACTTCGTCATCGAGGGCGGACCATTCAG
>JBGTHH010000482.1:0-2046 GCA_041746275.1 Pirellulaceae bacterium
CGCGCACACGTCGGATGGTGTCGAGGAATTCAGGTGCGGCGGCGGCATGTGCGGCGGCGAGCTCGTCCGCGCTGACGCGCAACGTCTGGGGAGTCACACGAGCGTTATCCAACGCCTCGGTGTAACGCAGCAGGGCCGTTAGTCCTTCGTCACGGACTTCCCGCGTGATCCGTTCGACCACTTGTTGGGGTGCGAGCGGTTCGCCAAAGACGGCCATGGTACGCTGCCGTCCCGCTTCGCTGACGATGTCACCACGAGGGCTGAGCTTCTCGCGCAGCGCATCGAGCACCGACTGGATGTCGTCCCGCCGTGTGTCGATGCGTTGAATTTCGAGACCGCTATCAGAATCGCTCATGGTGCTTCCTGCCGGAGCCTGCTCATTGTAAACCGCACTTCCGCGATTGTGGCCTGAGCGGGAGCCCTTGTCTAGCTCGGAGCAAGTGACACTGAACTCCAGCCCTGAGCGTTCAGGAAAAGTCTCATCAGGAAGCCAACTCGCCGCAGATGTCCGCGATCTTCGTGCCACGTTCCACCACCACCCAACGGTTCAACGACGGTATCCGAGTTAATAATCCATGACACGCCAAACCTGGTTTTCGTCCCGTCAGGGACATGTGACCACAGCCCACCGTTTCAACGGTGGGACAAGTCGGGCAAGAGAGCGCGAGTCCCGATAGGGACGAAAGGGGAGCGCGTCGTGACGCAGGACTCCGACTCTGCGGATGGCCTGTGGTTCTTCATTAAATAGTTTTACGCGAGTCTAATCGCTGGAATTCTTTGATCGCACTTCTACGTGTGATACCTCGCAACTTGGGCAGGCCTCGTTACCCCCACAGGCAATGTGAAATACACTACGGCAATGTTCGCAGTATTGGCCATCCGTCACAAGCAAGATGTGTTCGCCACATACGCTACATTGCGAACCACTGATTTGGGGAGAAAAATGTGCAATAGTCTTTTTCGGTTTTTGCGGTGCTGGTGATACGACTGCGTCCAGCAGCGATCCGATTATGAATCCCACAGGAGCTGCTATGACGACGCCCATTGCAATCGCACCAACCTTGATTCTAGTGCCTAGTTCTCCTCCAATGCTCGAATCGCCAAAGACAAGAAGGCAGATTACGGCACCGACTACGCCAAAGAGGAAGCCGAAGACCCATCGCATACTTGCACCATTAACTAACTGATCACGGTGAGCGAAAAAACGACATTCAGGCCGCATCTTAACTGGAATTGAGCTACCAGACAGAACGTTTCAGATAGCGGAGGCGCGGAGAGGACTTGACTGCAGGACCGACCGCGCCGAGCTCTCCCGTTGATCCCCGTGTCCGTTGGGAGTCGGCGAGACCACCTCGCCAACCACAACAAGTTCGTCGCAGCATAGCACACGACGTTCGCATCACCAAACATCGTCCGTCGCGAGCGATCAGGCACCACCCACATCGAGCACCCGTTTCATCTGGATCGGACAAACGCGTGGTAAAATGTTGGACGGGTCGTCGTCATCGGTAATAGAACCACCGCTGTGATCAACGATCCAGGCAGGAAGGCGGCCAAATGCCGTGTAGAGCGATCCGAGAACAACACCCACTGCGAGTATGATCCGCGTCCTCAGATTGCCGATGCCTGAGAAGAGCGACCAACCAAGCGATACCAAGAGAAGGAGCGAAAGAGTGCCGGCTACTATTCGGTTGGGCGTCATGGGCAATTCGGACATTGAGTTACGCGTTGCTGGCGACGAACGACCATGCTCACTCGGTGGCCACCGGGTGATCATCTATCCGGTTTCGGCGCGCTCGGCAACTCGCGGGCATCGTCTATCTCTGTCTCGTCTACTTTACGTTTGAGCCAGAGATTGCTTTTCGGTGATCCTTTCGATGCAGTGCTGGACATATTCCTCGTGCTCCGGCCAGCGTTGGGCAGCGTGCTGGTACAAATCAATTGACTCGGTCCAATCGCCGCGCATCTCCAACCTCAAGGCGGCGGCAATTGCATCATCCGCATTTTGGTAACCGTCAATGGAATGCTGACCACGCTTCCACAGCG
>JBGTHH010000483.1:0-14037 GCA_041746275.1 Pirellulaceae bacterium
TCTGACCCTTTGGAGGCGAGTCGATTTCACTGTTTTTTTTGCCTTGCCGGTGAGGGCCTGACCCCTTTTCGGACAGGCTCTGAGTGTCGCTCCGCAGTTGGGGATGGAACGGCCAAAAAACTTGCCTACCGAAGGCCCGGATGATCGCCGGTGCCAGAGTCAAACAAGCCAATAAGGTCACGCCCAGACAGAGACCAATGGCGGGCCCACTGTTTCGAAACTTGCCAAATTCGGCGAAGAACATCATTCCCAAGCCAACGATGGTCGTCAGCGCGCTCGCGGTCAGCGCGTCGCCCACGCCAGCAAGAGCTTGGGGAATGGCTGCCACATGATCGCTGCCGTTTTCTAGGCATTCGCGAAACCGCGCGATCAGGAACAGACAGAAGTCGGTCCCCGCGCCGAACAGAATGACTACGATAAAAATCCGCGTGGTCTTAAAAACCTTGAATGTCCACCATTCCCAACCGGGAGTGTCGGTAAGCTGAGCCAGAAGCGACAACAGATTGATCGACACGGACAACGAGACTCCAATCGTCACCAGCGGCACGACCACCAACAGCGGCGCTCGATAGACGATCAACAGGATGGAGATCACGAGGATCACCGTCGAGATTTCGGTGTTTTTGATGCTCTCCGCCGCCGACTGCAACATGTCGCCGCCGATCGCCGCGGAACCGGAGATGCCGATATTCAGGCCCGCGCGTTCGGCTTGATTGTGCTGCTGTTGTGCTAACGCAAGTTCCTGTTTGACCGAGTCCAGTGCGTTCATATTCTCGACCGCCATGAACTCGGTGCTCAGTTGCAGGATCACGAGCAATGCCTGTTTGTCCGCGCTGCGTAACTTCGCGCCAAAGATCTCTTTGTGTCGGGTCCAGACATCGACCAGCGGGATGTCGACGCGGAGTCGCGGTTGGAATTGGGCGTCGAACGCGTGTCCGTCGCGAGCGGACGATCGTGTCGCTTCGTGTTGCGCGAGTACCTCATCCGAGAGGCTGAGCAAATCACGCACGATCGCGTGGTTATGCGAAGCGTCGGCATGTTCTGGATCGAGCCGCAGGGCTTCGTCAAATTCGGCGAGCGCTCGTTCTAGACGGCTTCGTAACGTATCCGCGGACTCGGAACTAAAGCCAAAAGCGTGTCCCGATAATCGTCGGAGTGCGAGGTGATTTTGGAAGCGGGCCGCCACCGCATCCGCGAACCGCAGATCCCCGTTAGTCAGAGATGCCCCTTCACGCTCGAAGATCAACACGATCTGACTCTTCGAGCGATTGTCGGGGAAGGCGGAAGCGATCAGTTGTTCGCCCACCACGCTGGGCATCCCCGCGGGCAGAAAAGCCAAATCGCCGTCACGGGTGATCGAATCCCACGGAGGTGCCACGACGCGGAGCAAGACCACGACCCCCAGCCAAACCAGAATGGTCAGCATCCAATGCTGAGAGATAGCTTGGCCAAGGCGAGCAAACATCGGTTGCAGCAATCATGACTCCGAGTCACCAACGACACTTCCCTAAGGCAGGGTTGGCTGCCAGTATCGTGGGAAGCTGCCGCAGTGAACAGGGTGTTCATTCGTGGGGGTGCCATGGCAGTTGATGAACTCGGCTCAACCTAAACCGCACCGCCTGTTGCAACGTCGTTTCATGCGGCGTGATGGATTCGATGACAGTGCTGTCAAAATGATGACGTTTATCAAATACCACGTGTCTCGCATTTGCAGCCGCGTGCGACGTGCAAGATGTTGGCACATATGGCATTACGAAATCGCACCAGGCATTCGATTTAACCGGGATCAACGAATGCGATTGAACTACACCGTGCTCAGATCCAAGGGGCCGTCAGATTCAGAAGTGGGAAGCAAGGAGGTGTCGGATGTACATGGTTACGCTGCTACTGTCGATCGGCTTGGTCATCGCGTTGACCGCCACGCTGTCGTCGATGCAACCGCTTCGCAAAGCCGATCCATATACCGTCTGAGTCACTCCAGGCACATCCCCAGCAACTCGTCAAACTCCCTCTTCAAGCCGCTCGCATCCAAATCCTCGGTCGCCTGGAGATAACGGATCAGTTTGGCGGCCTCAGGTTTACTGCCAAGCTTGTACTGAGCCAACGCCACGGAATACTTGGCCAGGAACCAGCGCGAGGTTCGAGGCCGACTTCGCGCGGCGATCTGCCGCCACTGATCGAGCCCCTGTCGCCAAGAATCAGGGTCGGTTCCCGCAAGCAGCAATCGGGCGTACAACTCCCGCACGGCCGCATCGTTTGGCCACGCCTTCGCCAACCGTTCACAGATTTCGATCGCCCGAGCCAACTCGCCCGCGATCACCAAGGCCTCGGCATGACCGCGCTGTACCCGCAGAAGTTGGAGTGGTTCCAAGTCCGCTGTTTGCCGTTCCAATCTCGTAGCCAGATCGATTCGCAGCGCCGCCACATCGCGACGCGCTTCATGGCTTAAGCTCGGCGAGAGCTCTTCGAGTTGTTGCATCAGCCCGAGTAACTGCCCGCTCGAGGCCTCCGTCCATTGTTCGAGCTCTTCGCGAGCGTCGGCCAGCCGATTCGGTTGCCGAGCCAGCGCGAGGATCAACAAGGCGGTGGCCGTGCTACGCCACTCGTCGTCGGGCGGGGGCTCGCCTTGCAAGGCGACTCGAAGCAGATGTTCGGTCTCCACCGAGGCTTCTCCCAGAAACCACAACCGCACGGTCGCCAGGTTCGTGGCACAAGCGCGCAGCGTGGGCGTCCAGTCCGTGGGAGTCTGTTGTCCTTCGCCCAACACGAGTTGCTCCAGGAAAGTTGCCGCTTGCCGAGCTTCCTCGTCGACCGGCATTTGAGCCGCGCGGAGTTCTTCCAGACGCCGCAGCCAACAGGCACCAGAGGCCAACACGGCCGCATCGTAGTGTGGGGAATCAGGGCGTACCCGCGCATACGCTTCGCTAGCCACTCGCCAGGCCCGCCGACCGGCCTCGAACTCACCCAACCACAATGCCGCCGTATCCGCGGTGCTCGGATCAGGCCAGCGCGCGAGATGTTCCTGTAACCACTCGGAGTATTGTGCGGGCCACTTGCCCGTAAGTGACGCCGACTGACGGAGGTTGGCGATCGCCAGCAGATGCGCGTTGCTGGCGGATGGATGTGTGGGTTGAGCCATCGACAGTTTGTGAAAGCGCTCACTCGACTCGGCGTGCTTGATTTGTTGTTGGCGCACGAGTGCGGCTTTGTAAGCCAGTTCGAAACGTTGGGTCGGATCGTTCGCTTGCTCGGCTGCCTCGGCGGCTTTGTCGTAGGCGGACACCGCGTCGTCCAAGCTTCCCTTGCGATAGAGATCGTCCGCCGAACGACGCAGAATCTCGACGCTCCCGTCACCGCTTCCCGCGCCGACGCGGACCAATAACATTTCCGCGATGCGTGCCCAGTAAACGCCGTGGGTTTGTTCGATGAACGCGGCGGTTGCCAACGACTTGTCTCGCCAACGCGCGGCGAGCTCCTGGTTCTTTTGATCCGCACCACGCTTCCACAACTCGACATAGGTCTCTAGGAACGCGAAATCGAGCTCCGCCGCCGTCACTCCCACGACGGATCGACCTTGAGCAATCACGGCCAGTGCTGCGTCGAATTGCTGAGTCGCCAAGTGCAGCCGAATCGACTCGGCCCGCACACTTAGTTGTGCCTGGGGCTCCAAGTCATCTTGAGCCAGGGACTCCAAATAACGTTGTGCGATTTCCGTGTCACCCAGCAGCCGCGTGCCCCTGATCTGTTCCAGTCGCAGCTCGACTGCCAGCGGGTGGTTTCGGGCAAGTTCGAGTAGCGGGGATTGCAGGCGGTCGAGCCCTTCCGTTAATAAGGCCGTCCGATCGTTACTGCCCGGAGGATAACACAGGGCTTGATTGCGAAATGCGCGGACCAATTGCAGTTGAACGTTGTGCAACAGCGACTGTAACTCTTCAATCGAGAGTTCCTCGGGACGAAGCGGGTTGAGGCGTCGCGTCGGAATGGACTCTGTCAGTTCGCGTTCGATCTTGGTCAGCATCAGACTCGACTCGCGCAACATCTCTCGCGCTTCGGCTTGTGCGGCGTCTCCGTTAGTGCTGACCTCGGACTCCATCCGCGCCAGCTCGCCCCGCGCGAGCACCGTCAGCGCATCTTGGACCTGCACCAGGACCAAGCGTGGTGGTGGACTCCGGCGCTCATAGTCCGCAGCGATTCGACGAGCCTGTTCCCACAGTTCAGTGCGCGCTTCGCCTCGCGAGTTCAAGGCATGTTCCGCATAGACGCGGATCAAATCGACCGTCAGTTGCACTCGTTCCAGTTCGGGAAGCTGGGGGTTAGCTAATTGCTCTTGGCAGTACGCTTCGGCCAATGCGAACAATCGCCGCTCGCGCAAGCCCGCGACAAAACGCTGATCCTCGTCGTTGCCGAGTGCGATGGCGGAGAGACCGATCCAGCCAGCGGCCCAGCAGAGTGCGTGGAGGCCGATTGCCCACCATCGCTTGGCGATCAAAGAATTGGCGGCGGCCTGTGGAAAGATTCGCGGCACGTCATGCGTCCTCCGACGTGGCGAATTGGACTTCGCGAAACCCCACGCGGCGCGAGGCATCGTACAGGTCGATGACATGGCCCAAGGGAGTCTGCACATCGGGATCAATGATCACGGGTGCTGCGGCGTTCGCTTCAAAAACACGACGGAGCTTAGCCTCAACACCCGCGAGTTCCGTAAACACCTCGTCGCCAACTTGCCAGCGCGGACTTCCGTCGGACCACAACACACGCACCACAACGTCATGAAAATCGGCCTCGGGGGGCGGCGGATCGCTAGGGCTGGCCGCGCTATTGCCGCTCACTTCGGAAACGCTACTGGGCAGGATGTGCTCCACAATCTGGAAGCTCGCCGTCCACACGAAGAAGATGAGCAGCAAGAACACCACATCGATCATCGGCGTCATTTTGACATCGAGCGGTTCGCGGCGATCGATGAAGATCGAATGGCGGCGCATTATCGCACGTCCTCCGCGCGATAGACTCCGAAGGTCACTTTCCAGATGCCCGTGCGAGCGCAGGAGAGCATGATCGGGGCGACGGCCGCGTAGGGAACTCGACGATCGCCCCGGATGCGGATCTCGACATCGCTGCCATGTTCGCTCCGCGCCTGTTGCAGTCGCTGTTTCAACTCGTCGCGATCGATGCGTCGACCGGCCAACAGCAGCGTTCCATCGGCCGTGACATTCAGCGTGAGTCGCCGCGACTCATCGATTGGCTTCTCGCCACTCTCCGCGATGGGCAACGGCAACGCCATCTGAGCTTCCTGTTTGGCGAGATGGCTGGAAACCAGGAAGAAGATGATGAGCAAGAACACGACATCGATCATCGGCGTCATGTTGAAGCCGACTTCGCCACCGCGCGAGCGAGACGGGAGTCGCATCACGAGCCTCCTTCGAGCGGAGGTGGCGGCGGAGTTCCTGGAGAAGCGGTCTTTGGACGACGACGACGTTTGAGCGGTGCGAAGACATGCAGAGCCACATAGGCGGCTTCGGCCACCAGTTGATCGACGCGATTGCGAATGACGGCGAAGGCACCCAGGCACGGAATCGCCACCAGCAGCCCACCCACGGTTGTGACCAACGCTTGATAAATGCCCTCGGCCAAGTCCGCCGCTCCGGCCGAGCCTTGCGTGTTGGCAACCTGCTGGAAGGCAAAGATCATGCCCGTCACCGTGCCCAGCAGGCCGACCATCGGCGCGATGTTGCCGATGACCGACAAATACTCGACCTTGCGGAACAACCGCGCGGCCTGCTCGGCGGTCGCGTCTTCCAAAGCCTTCTCGACGGCTTCCCAACCGCCGTCCAACTCGGCCAATCCGTTTAGCAACACGAATGACAAAAAGCTGGGTTGCTGTCGGCAGGCTTGATCGGCTTCGGCGACGCGTCCCGCGATGATCGATTCGCGCACGCGCTCGCCCAGTCCCTCGGGCATGATTTCATTTCGTCGCAATGTCATCACATGTTCAAAGACCAGATAAGCCGCCGTCAACGACAATGCGAACAGCAGCAGAACGATCAGGAAGCCAACTAAGCCTCCTGAAAAAATGATGCTGAGGAAGCCTTGGGGCGCAGCCTCGCTTGAACCATCCGTCGTGGTGGCGACCGTATCCTCAGCGGCCACCACGCAGGTGACGGCGGCGAGACTGAGAGCCGTGCAGGTTGTGGCGATGAAATGTCGCAAAGTTCCCTCCGAGGCTGTGAAAAAATGGGACTGGCTCCGAGCAGACATTCGTTTTCCCGAAAAGTTTTGGTTGTTGGGAGGTGCCTGTACCAATTTCTTCACAGCCTCTCCGATGGATTCTTCCCGTGTGGCGTGACGCCTTGACTACCTGCTGGTGGCACCCACGAGTTCCCGCAGACGCGACTCGGCGTCGTCCACGACTTGGCTGGTGGGATGGTTCGTCAGGATCTCGCGATACAGGCTTGTGGCTTCCTGGGACTGTTGTATTGTTTCGAGTTCCCGCGCGGCCGCCAACAGCGCGTGGGGTAATAAATCCCGTTGGTCGGGATACAGGATCGTCGTCCGCAAAAACGACAGAGCGGCGGATTCATGCTGTTGGTGTCGACTTTGTCCCAGTCCCAGCATGAAGTAGGGCCCACCGCGTATCAGTGTGGGCATTTGAGCCACGCGCTGTTGCCAACGTTTGACATCCTTCTCGGTCGACGTGGCGATTTGCGTGCGCCATAACTGAGCTTCCGCCAAGAACACTAATCTAGGATCGGGATCTTGAACGAAGCCGCGCAAGACTTGCAGTGATTCCGTGCGGCGGGCGGATGACAGCAGCCAGCTCGCACCCACCAATCGCGCGACCGGTGAACTGGTGTCCTGCAGCCAAGCCCCCGCTTGACGCTCGACTTCCAACGGTGACTGGCTCGTGTTCCAGGTCAACGGAATCGCGGCGAGGTAGGGCGTTTGTGAATCGTCACGGTATAACGGCACAAACGCTTTCACCGCGTTCTCAATGCGTCCAAGATTACGGTAACACCAGGTGAGTTGCGCGAGGACTCGGCGCTGCGCCCAACGCCGTTCTTCCTCGCGGAGGGCCAGACGATATTTTTCCGCAGCCGGTTCGTAGTCACCTGCGGCAAAGAGTTCGTTGGCTTCCCGATGGCTGGCGGACCAGGCTCCTTGGATCTCGACCACACTGGCGGCTGGAATTCGCTCCTCGCGACCGCTGGCGTGTCGCAGGGTGAGTTGCTCGCCCGTGTAGTCCATCACCATGCCGGTGACTTGCCGCGACGCCCGGTCGCTGTCGGCTTTCACGACGACCACGTCTTCCGCAAACAGCAGCCCCGCGCAGAGCAGCACGTTGCACAGAGCCCACGTCCCGACCACGCTTGGTTGGGAGCAGCCCATGCGAGTTCGATTACGGTAACTTCGTGACGTCGACATACACGTGCTTTCCGTGATTTTCGCGGGCCAATCGCATGAGGAAGCTGTCGCCAGGACTGCGTGGCCCGGAACCGAACTCGATCGCGTGAATCGTCGACTCGTTCCGGTTGCGGCGGCGGATCTCCGCTAGTTCTCCCGCCGTCAACTGTGGCTCGGCCGCATCCGTGAGAAAGAAGAGCACATCCGGTTGCATCCCCAAGGCGATTCGCAAAGCCTCCATGTGGCGTGTTCCTCCCGCGGCCGTCATGCGCTGCACGAAGCGGCGAGCCAAATCTTTGGTTTCGTCGCTGGCGAACATGATCGAGGGAGGCCGACGCGGCTCGGGATGGAAGACCGCCGCCGTATCGTTATAGAACACGATCTGAAATTGATGCACGCTGTCCAGATCGTCGAGACTGGCGAGCAATTGGGCTTTGGCGGCTGCGAGTGGTCGGCCGCCGAAACCGTCCATGCTGGCCGATCGATCGAACACGTAGACAAACTTCGTGCCCGTCGCTTCGGCTCCAAAGACTTGGGTGCGGGCCTGCCCACCGGCATGGCCTCGTGCTCCCTCGCCACCGAGTGTCAATCCAATCGCGTCGGGCATGACGCTCCCTAGCTCCGCGCCGCCAGCTAAGTTGGCCGCGGCACCCGGCAGTTCGATGACGGAGTCGACTGGGAATGTGGCCAATGATGTGGAGAGGTTCGCTGGTTCCGCAGCCGGGCTCGATGCGAACTGCTCGTCCGACGTGGCATCGGCCTCCGAGAAATAAGTCGTCTCCGAGTCCGAACGTTGGACGAGCGCGATACCCGCCGTGCGGGCAGGTTCTACCACCGAACCGCGCGGCGCGGTACTGATGAGCAAGGCTCCCATGACCAGCAACACCGTGTGCAAGCCGACTGACATTAACCACGCCGGAACGAGCCGTCGGCTGCGATAGTCGCTGGCCGATGCGACATCGTAAGCGAAGGTGGCTGGGGGGCTAGATGGCATTCCGAAACTCTGTAGCGATAAAGAATTACGTCAAGGTAGGGGCGATTCTAAGAGCCCTCGTGTGGGGCGTCAATGTGAACCGTGGCCGTTGGGAAGGCCCGGTGTTTCATTCCGCAGGGGAGCCCTATAATCGTCGAAAAGACCCATTTTGGAGACGCATGGTTGGAAATCATCACCTACCCCCATCCTACGCTGAGACACAAATCGAAGCCAATCAAGCGCGTCGATGCCGAGCTGCGCGAGGTCGTCCGCGAGATGTTCTCGCTGATGTATGAGGCGAAAGGGATTGGCTTGGCCGCGAATCAAGTCAATCTGCCCATTCGATTGTTTATCGCGAACCTAGAGTCTCATCCCGAAAAAGGGGAGGAACTGGTCTTTATCAATCCCGTGATCAGTTTGCCTAAAGGGACGGAAGAGAACGAAGAAGGGTGCCTGAGTTTGCCGGGCCTCTATCACAACGTGGTCCGCCCCAAGAAAGTGCGGATCAACGCCTACAACTTGCAGGGCGAGGAGATTCACGCCGATATCGACGGTCTGTTTTCCCGTGTGATCCAACACGAGACCGATCATCTCGATGGCGTGCTGTTTATCGATCGGCTGTCCGAGACCGCCAAGGCGGAGATCGTCGACGAGTTGGACGAGTTCGAAACGGAGTTTCAGAGCCTTCGCGAAACGGGCAGCATTCCCGACAACCGAGCGATTGCCTCGCACATCCAAGCGTGGGAAGAGAAGTACTGCTGATGCGGCTCATCATGATGGCCACGGGGCCGTTTGCCTTACCAACCTTTGAATCGCTTCTGGCCTCCACGCACGACGTCGCCGTACTCGTAACGCGTCCTCAGCCTCCTGTGCGCACGCGCGGCCAAGCACCTCACAATCCGATGCGAGAGGCAGCCGAATCGCACGGCGTCGACGTGTTGTGCCCCGACGACATCAACGCCTCGGCGGCGCGAGCGCAATTGGCCGCGTTGCGAGCGGATTTGTTCGTGGTCTGCGATTACGGCCAGATCTTAAGTCCCGCGACGCTCAGCATTCCGCCGCTGGGCGGCATCAACCTGCATGGTTCGGTTTTGCCCCAGTACCGTGGTGCGGCACCCGTGCAATGGGCCGTGCTGAACGGTGACTTGGAGACCGGGGTGACCGTGATCCACATGACACCCAAACTGGATGCCGGGCCGACGTTAGTGGTTCGGACGACGCCGATTGGGCTCGACGAGACAACGGCCCAACTCGAACCGCGACTGGCTTGTCTGGGAGTCGAACCGGTCCACGAGGCCATTCAACTGCTGAGCTCCTGGGATCGCGTCTCACCCATCGGCCAGCCTCAGAACCCGGCGTTGGCCAGTCGAGCGCCGCGACTGAGGAAGTCGGATGGTGAAGTGGATTGGTCGCGTCCCGCTGCTCAGATCTTCAACCAAGTGCGGGCGCTGAAGCCTTGGCCGGGAACATTTACCACATGGCAGCGGCTGCCCGATCAACCGCCTGTGCGTCTGCTGCTGGAGGAAGTGGCGATTGTCGGCGATCACCCTGGTGCTTCCTCCGCTCCCGGCACGGTGCTCCATGCTGAAGGTTCGGAGCTGTGGATCGCCACCGGGGACGGCTGTCTCGCCATTCACAAGCTCCAACCAGCGGGCAAGCGTCCCCTCGCGACCGACGAATTCCTACGCGGTTATTCACTTGCCATCGGCACTCGTCTCGGCGCGTGACGCGTACTTGCGGGCGAGTTATTCATTCCGCTTCACGACCTTAGGACTGTTCAACCAAGTCCAGATTGATCCGGAGGTTCAAACTTTGGTGTGGCCCAACGGCAAGGGTTTCGACCCGTCACGCTCCACGACTGGCCCGGGCACATTGAATCCCTGGCCGCACGGGCTCGCACGTGAACTTTGCAACAAGGCCGGGATCGACGGCGAAGGTCAGTAGAGGGCGGGGAGAACAATTGCGGCAGATGCTACAAGTGTGTTCGTTTCGGCGATGGAGGCCACGTTGAGTCCTGCACAGCATGACCTACTTCACTCGCGTTACACGAGTTCACTTTGTTGCGGAAGGCAAGTTCAGCCCGATCTGGTGTTGGGATATCCGCCGAAGTGTCGCTGCTCGCTCTCGACACCACGCTGCTCGCGCCGATTCACCTCTTGTCAGATACGCGGGGGCGAGGACGTCGTACGTTTCGGGTTGAGCAGGATCGAGGGACAGCACGTGCTCCCAACAAGCAATGGCCTCGTCCGTTTGTCCCTGCTGTTGTTCGCACAGGCCCAACAAAAACCAGTCGCCGGGATTACGTCGCTCCGTGACGAGTTGCCGCAGTCGCTGAGCGGCACTTTTCCACTCTCCTCGCGCGATGTTAAGCCTGGCCAGGATGTCGGTGGCGACGAGATGATCCTCGGCAAGCGTCCGGGGAAGGCCGAGTGCTCGTGTCGCCCAGGCCTCAGCTTCCTCGATTCGGCCATGGAAGCTCGCCGCTTCCGCCAATGCCGCGAGTACGGTTCCATCGGCGACTCCCTTTCCGGCTGCTTCGCTAAGTAGCTTTTCCGACAGCTCGATATTTGCCCTTTGGTATTGTGCGTATCTTGGATCGCTTGCCACCTCTCGATATGCCAAGCCTAGGGCGCGCTGGCGATCCGCTTCCCCGTGGTGGTCGATGTTCAGAATCGGTCGGGGTTCTCCGAGTACGAACTGAGCCCTTGTGGCTGCATCTGCCTTGTGTATTGCGATCCGGTGATGGGTGAAGGCGATATGTGGAATGTCTGTCTTGGAATTTGGCATATGGCAGGCGACGCAATGATCGTCGTCGCGAAGCTTGCGTTCTCGCTGGGACAGTCCGCAAGCGTTGTTGTCGTGACAGCTCAGACAAACTCGTCGATAGTGCGAGGAGGCCGCGACGGGAGACAAGCGACCGTGTGGGTCGTGGCAGGTGAGGCAAGTTAATGCGGTCGATTCCTGGTAGCAGCGACTTTGTTGCATTTGCTCGACGTGGCCCGTGACCGTCATTTCATCGCGCTTGGCACGCACCGAATAGTTGACATAAAAATCTTGCCAAAGTAAGCCTGGCCGAAAGTCCCCGCGTCCTCTTCCCCGAACGGAAACCAGCACATCGCTCGCCAGATGACACTGATGACAGATCGCTTCCGCCAGTTCACGCGACAGGTGACGTGGGTTAACGATCGTGTCGTCCAGTTGGTGTCGTCCATCCACCGTTGCATCTTTCCATCGCTCGGCGTGCAACGATCCCGGACCATGACACCTTTCACAGCCAATACTGGTTTCCAGCACATGCATTCGCTCGGCACTTGTTGCTGGTGATTCGAGTCGGCCGGCGTGGCAGAACACGCAGTCGTATTTCACGACACGATGAAACGACGGATGGTCAGAACGGTCGAAACCCGGTGACATGGCCCAACGCTGAAGCGAAGCATACCAGGTCACCGGCGACTCCACGAGGAAGTCGTTCTGCTGGACGAGATAAGTTCGCGTGAAGCGACCTGATCCGACTACATACCGAACGGGATGATCCTGCAGCACGTCCATGGGACCATCAGGCGGCAAGAGCGTTTCGCGATGACGCAACTGGCCATCGCGACGATAGACAGAGAATCGCCGCGATGAAGCTTGGTGATCGAAAGTCGCGTCGGGCGGCTCATCGAGAGGGTTCACCTCTGTCAGTGACTGGCTCTGTGCTGTTTCGAGATAGCTGGCGTGCTCGCTCGCGTGGCAGGCTCGGCACTGATCGGTGCCAATGTACTGAGCCTCTGGCTGAGTGTTTCGGAAACGACTTGCCGTAAAGGCTGGAGGTGCAATACTCTGAGTCGCAACGAAAGCGGGAGCCACGGAGTCTCTCGCTTCACGATCGATGCTGGAACCAGATCGCTGCGCCCAGGCCAACAGTCCGCACCCAGTTCCCAGTAGCAAGAGCAGCCACAACAACCGATTTTTCGATAGTCGGGCTGCGAAGTCAGATACCACCTTCCGAACCTCTGGACTGCTTTCAAGAACCAGCAGCGCGGCACATCATCACCGAGTCCAACTTCCGTCGGTCTCGGTTTCATGATGACCACGGCCTACTTTGGCGCGTTGCAAGCACACGCGTCAGATGCTAATCCGTGAGCTCGAAATTGGCTTCATTCGAGCCACTTTTGACAGTTGCTTTCAGGTTCGACGAATCGGGATTCGCGTAGCGTGCGGGGAAGGGCAGTTTTGGGGCTGCTTCGGCTTCTTCAGGTGTCTCAGGCATCGCGACGTCGGGTTGATAAGGTGTAATGGAAACCTTGTGATCTCCGATCACCGCCCCATCGTTAGTTCCAAAAGTGGAGAGGGTGTACTTTCCCGAAGCGTCGGTTTGGCCGGTGGCAGGCCTGCCAGTGGTTGGCATGAAGGTCACGATGGCCTCGCCGACAGGTGCTGACTTGTAAGTGACAACTCCCGATACTTTTGCGGTTGGCGGGTTACCTGAACCGCCACATCCCGTTAGGCCGGCACAGAAAAAGGCGGCAATTACTAGTCCCACTACTTGCGAGCGACAGCGAATCATTTCAATACTCTCCTGGTAGAACATCGAAGAAAAAACAAGGGCGGGCCTCGCCGAAACTTGGCCCGCCTTTGTTTTGTGGTGAACTCAGCAACACGTCAATTAGGGTACTTGTACTGGCTCGCTGCCGTTGATGGTTGCCAGTTGGCGGTAAATTATGAGATCGATCGTCTCGCCCACGAATCGCGTGGACGCGTCGCACAACGTGAATTGTGCGCCGCCTGGATGTTGGCTAAAGAAGCTGTAGTTTCGTCCCCAGTCGCCAAGAGCGCCGGAGAGGACTCCAGTGCCTAGATTTTTTCGATAGTTTAAGGGAACGCCACAGGTCGCCGTTGTACCGTTGAACCACCACCACCACGTGTGATTGCACCAAGCAGGCACGGCCTCACCGATCATGAGGGTTCCCGAGGTGCCATCCGTGATCGCTTGAAGCTTGACAAAATTGACCGGCTGATTGTCGCCGTTGCGACAGATTACGCCATTGCCGCGATCGAGGCCATTGTTGCTGTTGTTCCATTTGGCTGCCGGTTGAATGACGTTGAGATGGTCTCCCCAATTCCAATTGCCTCCTGCGACGGCTTTGTAATTATTTACGCCCCACGTTCCGCCAACATTTGCGCGACCTGCCATTCTCCCGTCCTGATTCAGACCGTCTGACGGACAGAGCAGCGCCGAGATAGCAGTTCCCGCAACCGTCGTATTCGCCGGCAACGACAAGGGGCCCGGCAGGATTTGATCGTACAACGGTCCCTGCTCGATAAAGGGGAGAATGCCCACAATCCAGCTCCGACCGGCATTGGTATTGTTGTATGGTGTGCCGGCGACCCCGCCCCCCTGTCCATAATGAATCGGCAACGACTTGTACGTGTCGAGGTAATTATGCATCGCCAAGCCAAGTTGCTTCAGGTTATTGCCGCAGCTCATTCTGCGAGCGGCTTCGCGCGCTGCCTGAACTGCCGGGAGCAACAAGGCGACCAAAATTCCGATGATGGCAATGACTACTAGCAACTCAACTAAGGTGAAGCCGCGACTGCGGCGGCCCGACGTAACGTCTCTACACATGACTGAAACTCCTTAAACGCGAGATGAGAAGAAAAAAAACTTAAGATCACTATCGACA
>JBGTHH010000484.1:0-2643 GCA_041746275.1 Pirellulaceae bacterium
CTTGGCCCACGATCCACGAGGAGGTCGAGCGGTTAGCCGCCTGGTTTGATGAACAACTCGGCGTGACTCCGGTCAAACAATCGACCGGACACACGATCACCATTGACGGAAATTTCGACGACTGGGCGAATGTCAAATCGTATTTCGATCCGGCCCACGACACGCACGATACCAGCCACAAAGGTCGCGATGACCAACCGCAGCCCGTGGACCATCCGGACGTGGATTTATTGGAGTATAAGCTGACTCACGACAACGAGAATCTCTATCTCTACTTTCGCGCGCGAGGCATGATCAGCCGCACACAACGCGAGGGAGACGGCCAAGCCGCCGGGCGCTACTACGCGATCGTCACGATCGATGTGGACGACAACGACGACACGGGCTATTGGATCAACGAAGGGGGATACTATCCGACCAGCCGCGGCTATGACGTCAACGCCGAGATCGAGTACTACAACGGCGAGTTCAACACAGCACATTACTTGAACCACGGCGCGCTGGATGCCGCACAGTTGGAGCAAGCCTTCCAAGATCAGACCAAGGGGCAGTACAAGCCAGGGCACGATGGGCCTTACCCCGCCGGTTTCATGCGCGTGCTGCCGGGGACCTATGAATTTTATACGCAGTGGGTTTATCACGAAGACGACACCATCACGATCGTTCGTGACAAAGGACCGGTCGTCGAAGGGATCGCTAACGCCGCGGTATCCGCCGACGGTCACCAGTTGGAAGCCAAGTTTCCCTTCAAAGGTTTTTTGGTCGACGAGAATGGTCAACCGATCATTGGCTTAGGCAAAAAGATCGACGTCTCGTTTTCGCTGGAGGCGAGTGGGGAATTCAGTCCCGATCGCGCGTGGGCCTCGGATACGGCGGAACCGATCAACGGGTATTTGCTGACTCCCATTGCAACGCAGTAGTTCGATCCTGATTTGAAGGAAACCGACGATGTTTCGCTCCCTGGGCCGGCTGCAATTCTGTGCTTTCTTGTTGGGCGGCGTCCTGTTGTTCAACTCCGCCGCGTCAGGGCAGGAGTCGCCCGAGTATGCTGCCGAATTCGTCTTCCCCCTGCATCCGCAACACAATCACGCGCCCGGAATCGCCGAGCTGCCCAACGGCGATCTGTTCGTTTCATGGTATCGAGGTTCCGGGGAACGATCCGCGGACGACGTGGCCGTTTATGGAGCACGACGCCAAGTCGGTGCCGACCATTGGAGTGAGGCCTACCTGCTGGCGGACACGCCTGGATTTCCGGACTGCAACACTTGCTTGATGGTCGGCCCTGACCAACGCTTGTGGCTCTTCTGGCCTATCATTCTGGCCAATTCCTGGGAGTCGTGTCTGACCAGCTACAAAGTGGCGTCCACCTATGACGAGCACGGTATGCCGAAGTGGGATACTAATGGATTGGTGTTATTGAAGCCCGCCGATTTCCAGGCCGAAGCCACGATGGTGCTCGACAGCGTTGTCGAACGATTTGATGCGCTGCTAAACGATCGACTGCGAGCCGAGATCGCGGAAGTGCGGCTGCGTTTGGGAGACAAGCTTTATCAGCGTCTCGGCTGGCAACCGCGCTGTAAGCCGACGGTGCTGCCCAGCGGCCGTATCCTGTTGCCGCTGTACACCGATACGTTTTCCATTTCCATCATGGCGATTAGCGACGACGGCGGCGCGACGTGGTTCGCGAGCAAGCCGCTGTTGGGCTTTGGCAACATCCAACCGAGCGTGTTGCGCCGCGATGACGGAACCTTGGTCGCCTACATGCGTGAGAATGGTCCCCTCGATCGCATTCGTGTCGCCGAATCGCGGGACGATGGCCTGACCTGGGGTGCGGTAGGCGTCTCGACGTTGCCGAATCCTGGTGCGGGAGTTGATGGCGTGCGATTGGCCAACGGGCATTGGTTGATGGTCTATAACGACACGACCAGCGGGCGCAAGTCCCTCGCCGTGTCGTTGTCGGACGATGAAGGGGCGACGTGGAAGTGGACCCGGCATCTGGAGGCTCACGCGGAAGGTGCCTATCACTATCCCGCCGTGATTCAGGGTCGTGATGGCCGAATCCACGCCGTCTACAGCTACTTTGTCGCCGGAGGCAAAAGCATGAAACACGCTGCCTTTAACGAGGCCTGGGTTCGGGCCGGCGACTGACACCCCCGCGACTTACTAATCGATACTTTTGTTAGTGGAGCTTCGGAATGCATCGGTATCTGTTCCTGCTCGCGATGTTGACGATCCCGTGCCTGTCCGCCGCCGAGCCAACGCCCCAGCGGTATCTCATCATTCACGCCGATGATGCGGGCATGTCCCATTCCGTCAACGCCGCGACGATCGACGCCATGAAAAACGGCGTGGTTTCGTCGGCCAGCATCATGGTTCCCTGTCCTTGGTTCCCCGAATACGCCAAGCACTGTCGCGAGAATCCGGACGGCGACTACGGCATTCATCTCACCTTGAACTCCGAGTGGAAATACTATCGTTGGGGTCCCGTGGCTTCCCGCGAGCAAGTCCCCAGCCTGATTGATCCGGATGGCTATCTGTGGAGCAACGTCCGACAAGTTGCCGAACATGTCAAGGCCGATGAAGTCGCGATTGAACTGCGGGCTCAGATCGAACGTGCCAAACAGTTCGGTGTTCCGCTCAGCC
>JBGTHH010000485.1:0-8769 GCA_041746275.1 Pirellulaceae bacterium
CGATCTATCTCCTGAAAGCGCCTTATAGAGGCTCTCGCGAGACACACCGGCATCGCGCGCCACTTGCGACATCCCTTTGGCACGAGCTATGTCTCCAAGAGCCTTCGCAATAAACGCTGCGTCACCGCCGGCTTCCTCAAAGCACGCTTCGAGATAGGCAGCCATTTCTTCAGGGGTACGCAGATGCTCCGCGACATCGTAACGAGAGGTGTTGGTCTTTTTCATCAAGGATCTCCTATAGATTTTTGGCCAGACGTAGCGCGGCTTTAATGTCTCTCGCTTGGCTTCCCTTGTCACCTCCAGCTAAAAGGATCACCAAGTCACGATCCTGCTGTTTGAAGTACACTCGATAACCTGGACCATACGGAATCCTCAATTCCGAGACTCCTTCGCCGATCGGTTCGACGTCACCTGGATTTCCCATCGCCAAACGCTCGATTCGCGTTAAAACTCGGGCTCGCGCCCGTAGATCGCGTAGACCATCCAGCCACTTTGCGAAAAGTTCCGTTTTGCGAATCTCGATCATACTTAAACCGTAGCCTTGTGGCTACACTGTGTCAACGCAGCCGAATTGCCGCGTAACGTGAATGTTGCATCGCGGCAGTGCCATCTAACTCGATTTTTCGCCCGTTCACCAGAGGTCGGAAAGCCAGTGAACCATGGCTGCCAGACCTCGGCGATGTTCGATACGTCCGACCAACTCTTCGACCGGCCTGAGCTGGGACCAGTGCAAACCCCAGCACTCGCGTTGGCCGGCGCGAACCGGGACGGGATTAAGTTGCCCATCGCGGAGCAACCCCTGACGATCCGTCCAACCCACCAGCGTGTACCGATAAGGCTGCCCGACCAATAACACATAGTAGGCCAGATCGATGTACTCGGGACGCATTCGACCCGGAGTGTGACGTGGCGGTCGAACCAGCAGGAAGCCACGTTGCTGATCCTGATACCGCGTTTGTTTGACTTCCACGGGCCAGTCCAATCCGGTCCAGCGACGTGGCAAGTCCCGCCCTCGATTATTCGTTTGTCGTTCCGCGGCGCGGCACCACTGCGTGATCGCTCGCGGGCACAGGATCGCACAGGCGGCCAGTTCGGCGGCCAACCCGTCGAGATCAATGGCCTCGTCCGACTGATGAACCGACTGTTTCCGCGTTCCCAGACGACCTTGTCGAGTCAATTCGCGTTTACGGGCGACTTGCGTTTCGATCCACGAGTTGGACGGACGAACATCCACGGTCGTAACCAAAGCCTGACACATCTGGCACCGTAGCGAACGATACCATGCGACACTCGCAGGCAGGTCGTAAGTTTGTGGTTGGTCACAGTGTTCACTGGCCACTTGGATCACGAGACACACGGTCCTGTGGAGAAGTCAGACATAACCTTCGGCCTGGAACCAGTGCCAGGTGTCGACCACGGTCTCTTCCGCCGGGCGATAGACATAACCCAGTTCCCGTTGGGCACGCGTACTGTCGTAGTAGTGGAACAGATTGGATAGGCCCACGGATGCCGAGTTTACATCGGGTTCACGGCCGGTCAACTTGGTCATGAGATCGCCAAAGAGCCCTGCGGCTCGGCTCACTACCGGGCCAGCGACACCCATCGGCGGGCGTGTCCCCGTCAAACGGGCGATCATCTTCCAAAGTTCATAGTACGTTAGATTCTCGCCACCCAAGACATAACGACGCCCGGGGACACCGCGTTCCAAGGCGACGAGAATGGCGGCAGCGGCATCGCGTACGTCGCACACGCTCGAACCGCCGGCGGGTGCCAACGGGGTGAAACGCCGCGCCACCTCCAGCAGCATTCGTCCTGACGACGGCTTCCAATCCCACGGCCCTAGCATGAAGCTCGGATTCACGATCATGCCGTGCAAGCCACGGCTGACCATTTCTTGAAAAACCGCCTCCGATTCGCGTTTCGAGACAACGTAGCTGGAGGGAATCTTGGCGACCACCGAGAACTCCTCGTCGGCGGATTGCGTGGGCGAACCCGCGCCCAAGGCGTCGACGCTGGAGACATGCACCATTCTGGCCCCGACTTCCAACGCCGCCGTGGCCACGTTTCGAGTCCCTTCGACATTGATGGCTCGTTGTAAATCGAGTCCTGTCCACCCGATATGCACTTGCGCTGCCGCGTGGACCACGGCAGTCACGCCCGTGAAGGCGTCGCGCACGGAGGCCATGTCCCGCACGTCACCGTGGGCAATTTCGACGTCCAAGCCCATCAAGGGACGAGGATCGCAGTTTTTTCGGACCAGCACACGCACGGGCCTCCGACCGATTAACAGTCTGACGACGTTGTTGCCAACGAATCCCGTCGCACCGGTTACCAAAGTTGTCATCCGAATACCTCAAGACGGCGGCGAGTTCGCGGTTTATTATAGGAGACCTTGCGGCCGAGCGAACCGCCAACTCAGATCACGCTTGAATATCGAAGGGCTCCGCATGATTGCAATCCAGGTTGTTCCAGTTCACACCCCCCGCGAACAAAAGCAGTTCCTGGAGTTGCCGTGGACGATCTATCGCGGGGACCCACACTGGATCCCCCCGCTCCGCAAGAACCAACGGGAATTGGTGGGGTTTGCTCGCCATCCGTTTTACGAGCACTCGCAAGCTCAAGCCTTTTTGGCACTGCGCGACGGCCAGCCCTGCGGCCGAGTGCTCGCCATCGTCAATACACGGCATATCGAACTGTATCAGGAGAAACGCGGTTTCTTTGGCTTTTTCGAGTGCGTGGATGACTCGGAAGTCGCAGGGGAGTTGTTTGTCGCCGCCAAGGCCTGGCTGGCCGAACGCGAGATCCTGGATGTCCGCGGGCCCGTCAACCCTTCGTTAAACTACGAATGCGGCCTGCTGATCGATGGCTTTGATAGCCCTCCGATGTTCATGATGACCTATAACCCGCCCTACTATGCGCGGTTGATCGAGGGCTGCGGCTTTCGCAAGACTCAGGATATGTATGCGTTTTGGGGGCATATCAACATGCTCGAAACGCTCGACAAGAAGTTGAAGTTTGTCGTCGACGAGTCGACGCGGCGCTTCGGTGTCACGCTGCGACGCATGAATACCAAGAATTTCAATCAAGAGGTCCGCACCTTCCTCAAGATCTATAACGAGTCGCTGGTGGGCATGTGGGGCTTCACGCCGCTCTCGGACGGCGAGATCAATCATATGGCCAGCTCGCTGAAACATCTGATTGCTCCCGAAATGACCAGCATTGGGGAGGTGGATGGTCGACCGGTAGCGGCGGCCTTCGCCCTGCTCGACTACAACTCGCGTATCAAGAAGATCGATGGTAGGCTGTTTCCCACGGGCTTCCTCCGTCTGCTCTGGAATCGCAAAGCCATCAAGCAAATCCGGATCATTAGCGCGAATGTGGTTCCCGAATTTCAACGCTGGGGCTTGGGCTTGGTGGTGCTTAGTCGCTTGCTCCCCGATGCGATTCAGTGGGGGGTCGAGCAAGCAGAGTTCTCTTGGGTTTTGGAGAGTAATCATCTATCGTATGCCTCGCTTAAACGTGGAGGTGCGAAGCTTACCAAGACCTATCGGTTGTATGATTGCGGTCCCAACTCGCAAGGGAGCCCCGAAGCTTAGTGCCTGTCCGAAAAGGGGTCTGACCCTTTGGAGGCAAGTCGATTTCACTGGGTTTTTGGCCTCGCCGGAGAGGGTCAGACCCCATTTCGGACAGCTCTTAGCGTCCCGCGACGGTTGCCCGTTGTGTCCGAGTCGATTCGTGCGATAAAAATACGGAACTGCCACGTCTTCCCAACATCTAGCCCAACCCTTCTCCTTGCGGTTACTTGAGACATGCCCAACGAACTCGAAGTCGTCATTACGGGACTAGGTGTGGTGAGTCCCATCGGCATCGGCCTGGATGCTTACTGGGCATCGATGCGCGAGCGGCGGAGTGGCGTGCGCCCTTTCTCTCTCCTACAAGGCACCGAGATGCCGGTTCGGTTTGGCGGTGAGATCGCGGATTTTGACGCCAAGCAGTACGTGACGCCCCGCAAGAGTCTCAAGGTGATGTCTCGGGAAATTCAAACCGGGTTCGCCGCCGCCTCCTTCGCGATGGAACATGCCGGGTTGGGCCCTCAAGCCATCGATCCCGATCGCTTCGGCGTGGTCTACGGTTGCGAGATGCTGTACGGCCCGCTGGACGAACTGATGGATGCCTATCAACGCTGTAAGGTTGACGGCACCATGAATCCGCAACTCTGGGCGGATCATTTCATGACGAACATCTATCCTCTGTGGATGTTGAAGTACTTACCCAACATGACGGCCTGCCATGTCGGTATCGCCCACGACGCGCGCGGTCCCAACAATACCATCAGTCACGGGGAGGTCTCGAGTTTGCTGGCCATGATCGAGGCCACGCACGTGCTTCAGCGAGGGCAGGCCGACGTGATGATTGTGGGAGGTTGTGGGTCGCGTTTGAATCTCGTGCCGATACTCTATCGCTCGGATAGCAACCTCTCCCATCGCGAACACGATCCCACGCGCGCCTCGCGCCCCTTCGACGCGCAGCGCGATGGCTTAGTCAATGGCGAAGGGGCCGCCGCATTCATTCTGGAAACGCGCGACCACGCCGAACGACGAGGTGCCACGGTCTGGGCGACGATCCGCGGATCGGGCAACAGCTATGAAGCTGACTTACCGAGTCAGCCCGCGAACGGTGCCGCCATTCGCCGTTCGATCGCGCAAGCGCTCGCCGAGTCGCAACTGGAGGCGCGGGACATCGGGCACGTCAATGCCCATGGTGTCTCGACCGTCGCGGGCGACCAGCGGGAAGCACAGGCGATTCGCGATTGTTTGGGCGAGGTACCGGTGACCGCTCCGAAGAGCTTTTTCGGGCATCTCGGTGCCGGTAGCGGCGCGGTGGAAATGCTGGCCAGCATTTTGGCAATGCACTACGACGAAGTCCCCATCACATTGAACTACGAGACTCCGGACCCGGCGTGTCCGGTGAACGTGATTCACGACCAGCCCTTAACCCACGCGCGCCCCATCGCCATGATCCTCAATCAAGCCGGACCCGGCCAAGCCGCCGCACTCGTATTGTCTCGCGACAACACCTGATCCTGTGTGTCCACTAGTCACCACAGCGGCTATAAATACGTCGTTCCGCTACTGGTCAAGTCGAGGGATTTACATCGTCCGCCAGCGAGATAAACTGGCGATCGCCGTTCCATTCCGCCACTTTGCAGGCTAATGAGATTGTTCGTATTCAGAAAGTTGAGCACGCTTGGCGAGACTGTACATCAAGGGCACCGTCATTCTGATCGGCACCGATGCAGACGGCGGCTGTGTCTACAGTGAGATGATTCCTGTGCTCGACTACTACGAACGCTTGCACTGGTGGGACGATGCTGCCACGGTAAGAACGCTTAAACTGACAAATCTGAAAGGATACATTTTTGGACCGAATGGTGTACTCGACCAAGAGTTCGATACTGCCTTTGACGAGCTTTCTGGCAATTACAAGAAATGCCGAATACGATTTGCGGATGGCACCATAAACGAAACCAAATAGCGTTGCACTAATGTCACCGGCTTCTGTGATCCTTGGCAACTGGTTCGACTGACTCACATGTAGTTGCGGTCACATCTGCCGAAACAGAGCGGAGTGAAGTAGGTCATGCTCTGCATGACGGATTGCATTGCCGTCCACCGCTGACAAATCGATGGCTCCGAAAACGCTATCGCTGGATGCTGCTCGGTATCGATTCCGGCCGGCAGAGCATGCTCTACGGTTCTTTGCATGACAGGCTGAAGCTGGCTGCGGACCCCCTGCGTGTGTTCGACGCCACTTGACGCTAGCGGGGCTCACGCGGAACAATGCCTCGACTGCCAAGCCCGATGCGCACGATCCAGGCAGGCGTTCATAGCTCCATAAGTCGAACGCGACTCGCCGCCACTCCAATCAACCGGGATTCCAACATGACTTTCTCACTGCTCGCTTCCCGTTGTCGTATCGGGCTGCTTTTGGTTTTTGCCGTGGTATTCGGCGGATCGGAGGCACAGGCCCAGTTGCGAGGACGGCTGCTGTCGCAGCCGCAGATGACGGCGATTCCCGGTTCCCCATTTGGAGTTGGTACGGTAACGGTGCCCATGTCGGAGCCCGGGGCAGCCGAGCTGTTGGCGACGCATCGATTTTCCATAAACGATGTCGAGGGCCGCGTGTTCTATCCCGCCTTCTCGAATTCGCGTCTCCTAGGGTTCTTGCCAGGAAACGCTGGAAGCGAGTTGACAGTTTCTTTTTTGTTTACCGGCAGCGCACCGCTGCGCATCACCGTCCATACGCCCCAGCCGCACACCGTGGATGTTGTTCCCCAAGCACAGGCACCTCGTCTCTATCAACGCGAACTCGCTCAGTGGTGGCGTAACTACAACAACGCCGCTCGGCAGATGGCCAGTGAGAATGACTTTCCGCCTTTGGTCCATACGTATCTCACTTCGATGTTAGGCAACCGACTGGGCCTGCAACCACCCTTGTTGAGTCAATTGCAGAACCAGCAGCAGCCAACCGAGTTGCAGCAGACGTTAGATTTGTTGGCGGGGTCGGAAAAGATCCGAGCCAGTATGTTGCGTCAAGCCCTGCAGCCCACGGCGTCCGGTGTTCCGCAAGCGGATTACCCCGTTCCCGGCGACGCACTGTGGGCTCCACTGGAGTTAACCGAACAAGCGACCGTACCGACCATCGAGCCGATCGCGATGGCGGTCCCCGAGGAGTGTTTTTACATTCGCTTTGGCAGCTTTGAGAATTATCTGTGGCTGAGCAGGTTGACGCGAGAATATGGAGGCGACATCGGCCAGATGGTGGCCTTGAGGGGGCACAATGCGGGATTGAACGAGAAGATGGAGCGGCAGTTAGCTCTGAAGGATTCAGCGCTCGCCGAGATGTTCGGTGGCACGGTGATCGCCGACGTCGCGATGATTGGTCGCGATTTGTACGAGCAAGATGGTGCCGCGATCGGCGTGCTCTTTAAGGCCAAGAATAACTTGGCCCTGGCGACCGATTTTCGCCAAAAGCATTCGGCGGCCGCAAAGGCGAACCAATCTCGGGGAGCGACTCTGGAGACGATCGATATCGCTGGGAAGCCAGTTTCGTTCCTATCGACTCCCGACAATTACTTACGCTCGTTTTACGTGGCCAGCGGTGACTTCCATTTGGTCACTTCATCGCGTGACATCGCGCGACGTTTTCTGGAAGTGGCGGAAGGAAGCGGTTCGCTCGGCGCTTCCCCCGAATTCCAACACGCCCGCGAAGTCATGCCCACCAACCGCGAGGATACGATTTTCGCCTACTTTTCCTCCGCGTTCTTTCGCGGTTTGGTCAGCCCGCAGTATCAAGTGGAACTCGCCCGTCGCCTGCAGGCCGCCGCTTACCTGCAAGCCGTCCGATTGGCTCGTCACGCGGCTCTGGCGGAAGGACAATCGAACGAAACGCTCGACGACTTGGTGGAAGCGGGTCTCCTCCCGCCGTACTTTGGCCGCAATGCCGATGGGAGCGGCCCGATCCTGGAACGTGATCGCGAGCTGGATTCGCTGCGCGGAGCCCTGGGCAGCTTCCTGCCGATTCCCGATGTCGAGTTGCGTGGCGTCACGGCCGACGAAGCGGAACGATACGCGATCCGCGCGCAGGAATACTCGCAGAACTGGCGGCAAATGGACCCGTTGATGGTCGGCATCAAACGCTACGCGCTAGATGAGCCGAATCAGGAACGCATTGTGATCGACGCCAACGTTTCGCCGCTCGCCGAGGAAAAGTACGGGTGGCTGATGTCGAGGATCGGTCCGCCCACCGACGTCCGCATTGTCACCCCGGCCGACGAGTTGATTTCGGTGCAAGCGTCATTGAACAGCGGTTCGCCTGGAGGCGCCGTGATCCCGCACCATCTATTTGCCGGTGTCCAGGATGTGCCGCCCCACGTCAATCTGCAACCGACAGGACTGTTTGAGGGGTTTAGAACATTGCGTGAAATCCCCGGTTACGTGGGAGCCTGGCCGCAGCTTGGAATTCTGGATTGGCTGCCACTGGGACTGGGGAGCAGCACGCCCGATCCTTACGGCTACTCGAAGCTCTTACTCGGAGGTTGGCGCTGGCAGAGTGAGGGCTTTTCGATGGTGTCGTTTGACCGAGGTGTGCTGGAGCGGACGGTGTCGGAGTTGCGAGTCGAGCCGACCGACAATCCAGCGCAGATTCGCGTGCAAGTCCGCGATTTGTCCCAATCGCAATTATCAAACTGGTTAAATTTCCTCAACTACGAACGCGCCACGCAGACCTCCGTGGGAAATTCCAAGCTTTTGCAAGCGTTGTCGCAGCAGCTCCGCATTCCGCCGGCCGACGCACTTTCGGCGGCGGAGAAGCTGCTCGACACGCAACTGGTTTGCTCGCTCGGTGGACAGTATGAACTCATCGAACTGGAGGGTGGGTTGACCGCGTGGCGGTCGACCCATTGGCCCGTCCTGGGCCAGCCGCTGCCGGAGGATTACCGAGCCCCCGCCCTCACTTGGTTCCGAGGACTGAATCTTGATCTGACCAAGTATGGCGATCGGTTGGTGATGCATGCCGAGCTCGATATGGAACGAGCTCCCGCAGAGAAGTTGAAGCTGGATCTGCCCCTGTTCAAGTTGTTTGGCCTGGGGAGCGGTGGGGACAAGAAAAAGCCTAGCGAGCCCGCGCCGGTTACACCGGACTAACCAGAGCACCCGGCACATTCTCCACCATCTCGGACTTGGCCATTGCTACAGCCAAAGGTGCCAA
>JBGTHH010000486.1:0-3269 GCA_041746275.1 Pirellulaceae bacterium
CAACACGTCCATCTCGTTATAGATGTACAACTCGGCCAACAGACCCTTGATATCAGCGGGCGTGAAGGTCACGCCATTACGAACCACACTGAACTTGGGCTGAGCATGACGGATGGCAGCCGACGTCCAACCGTTACAATGTCCGTGCCAATGGGGTGTGCGGATGGTTGTCGAGCCTCCCACGGTGCGACCAAACAAACCTCGCCGAGGAGTCGAAACGGGTTCGCCATAGGCGGTCGTGTCCCATTGCTCGTGACGGGTCGCGAGATAGCGTCCGCCATTGAAGGCCTGGTCGTACTTCCGCAATGCCGAGACCGTTCCGCCAGCCGTATCGGGATAAATGTAGCCGGAGTAGGGCAAGCGGTGCTCCGGCACGGTGCCTTGGGTGGGCAACTCGTCAAACTTCCAGACAAATTCCGTTCCCCACCACTGCTCGAAGGCTTTGTTCTGTTTCTCAACATTCTTTTCACTGATGACCTGTCCGACCGTGCTCAAGGCGACGATCGCGGCGACAAAAACGGACGTTCCCATAATGTGGGTTCCCCTAGAAAATCGATACACAAAGGCGGATTGCTCGACACGACACTAGACGGTAGCACGCGCTATAGCTGTCGTCAAACTACCACATAATGATTCCCACAAGCTACATCCTATAGCCCGCGCGACACGTTCGAGCGGCGTGCCGAAGCGGGTGCCGTCGGCATATTCGGCGTGGTCTGAGCGGTCAGAAGTGATGTCTTGATCGACAGACCGCTAATCGACGGGAGCGGGTGGGATGTATTCCAGAACCGCCAGCACGGCGCGATGGTCCGAGGCCACGGCTTCCAGTAAAACCTGCGTTTCGATCACTCGCCAGCGATCGGCCGGCGCGTAAAGCACGTAGTCGATCTGTCGCGTAGGACGCTCTACCGGAATCGTCGGCTCGACCTCCACGTTGGAACGAGTCCAACGCCGAGCCAGTTCGATCAGCGTGGCACTGTCCGGCAAATCGTTCAAGTCGCCGGCGAGAACCGTCCCGGCATCATCCCGGTCGCCCAGGATTTCGTTGATGCGCCGCGCCGAAGCGACCCGCTCTCGATCATTTGCTCGATGATCCAGGTGGGTTGCCAACAGACGCAAGGGAACGCCCGCATTTGGCCAAGCGATCTCGACTTCCAGCACCCCCCGTTGCTCGCCGTCATCAAGGCACGGGAGCAGATGATTCTGATGCCTTAGGATCGGATAGCGCGACAGCACGGCATTGCCATACTCGCCACCCTCGAACGGAATGTTGCCGCCAAACACGACCCGCATCTTCGTCAGTCGTGCTAGCTCCGCCGGTTGATCGACCATCCCCGTGCGACGAGTCCGCTGTTCCACTTCCTGTAACGCCACCACATCCGGCGCGACGGAAACGATGACCCGAACCAAGCGTTCGAGATCCAACTGACGATCGATGCCTTCGCCGTGATGAATGTTGTAGGTCAACACACGCAGTCGAGGCGTGTCCGGTTGGCGCGCTGCGAACACGACTTGCCGACGCGGACGATCGATACCGACCAGCCCACCGCTGCGGGGATCGATCGCGATGCCCTGGCCAGTGAACGGAATTCGCTGCGTCCCCAAGTACTCGAGCACGTGTCCTTCGCGGGGCAGCCGTAAGCGGAAGAGAACCGGATCATCGTGACCGGTGACCAACAGTTCCTGCCCCAGCCAGATTCCGCCCGACAAGCTGTAGTTGCCTAGTTGCCTGAGCACCTCGGCCGGATAGGTCCAGCGAGCTTGCTCGTGCCACGCATGATCGAATTGAACGAGCACCGTACGAGCCTGCTGATCCCCGTAACCCGCGAAGTTGCACCACCAATGCTCGTCGTGCCGCACGACCCACGTCAGGCTGCCACCCAAGTCCGATAAGTCGCGGAGCGTCGTCAGTTGCATCGACTTCAGATCGAGCACTTTGACTTGGCTCTGCTCGGGAGTCTGCGGATAGTTCGAGTGCGCGCAGTAAAGTTTGCCTTCCCACAGAAAGCCGCTGTTGAGATGCCGAGCCTCACCCTGGCTGACGGCGAGTCGACGGCCCATTTGGCGATCGTATTTAGCGATCTCGGTACTCGCGATGGCATAGACATGATCGGTGTCGGACGCCGCGGCTTGAAACGCCTCAGGAGCATTCACATACTGCGTCGCTCCCCAAGCTTCGGCCGTTTCCGCCGCCATCAAGGCACGATGATCGCACCCCCCTGCGGAGATAATCGACGCCAGCAAGACGATGATTAAGGATCTTGGCATCATGAGGCTCCATGGCTCGGCAGGGCTGCATTCACTCAGAGTCTAAAGTGAGTTGTCAATGTAAAGGAGGCTCGTCGCGCGAACAACAATGGGTGAACAACAATGCGTAACATCGGTTAGCGAAGACCCAATCTAAATGCTTGCGGGATCTTTTCTCGACGTCGTCCGGTCGACGCTGGTATGGCGTCACGATCAGCTTGCGACGCGGCTTCGACAGCGGATAGAATCGCATAACGCTGCGGTCCGGCCCGGGGCCAACGAAAAATGGATAGACAGCATGAAAAAAACATTTTGCACTCTCAGCATGACACTTCTAACGCTTTGCGTCCCCGGCTCACCGAGCCACGCCGATGACCCTGTGCGTGTCATTGTCGACGCCGATACGGCGAACGAGATCGACGACCTTTACGCCATCGTCCGCGCCTTGGTCGCGCCCGAGTTCCAGGTCGAGGGGGTGACCTCGGCACACTTCACCCGCTCGACGATGCCCAACGAGACCGTTCATCGGAGCCAGGCGATCAACGAGCAGATCCTCGACGCGATGGGACTTCGCGACGCGATCCCCCACCCCGTCGGAGCCGATCGCTCGATGTCCGAACCGACCATCCCGGTCGATTCGCCCGCCGCCCGCCTCATCATCAAGAGGGCCCATGCCGGGAGCACCGACGACAAACTGATCGTCTTCGCCCTCGGGGCATGCACGAACCTGGCGTCGGCGCTTCTGCTCGACCCATCGATCGAACCCAAGGTTGTTTTTGCATTTATCGATGGCGACTACAAGGACGGCCGATGGGGGCCGGGCATCTTCAACTGGAAGAACGACATCCATGCCGTCAGGGCGATCTTCGAGTCGGGGGTGGAGTACATCCACATGCCGGCCCGCTCGGTCAGCGTGGAAATGGAGCTGACCAAAACAGAAGTTGATGAGCACTTGAAGGGGCGGGGAGGCGTTTGGGACTTGCTGGTCAATCGCTGGGAGACGTTCCCTCGCACGGCCAATC
>JBGTHH010000487.1:0-1944 GCA_041746275.1 Pirellulaceae bacterium
GTGGTCTTGCCGTTGGTGCCTGTGACGCCAACCACATGCAAGTTATCTCCGGGACGCCCCGCCAAGAGTTGGCAAATGGGGCCGAGAGCTCTTCGAGTGTCGTTAACGACACAGACCGGCACGCTGACGGGCAGAGGACGCTCGGCCACGATGGCGGTCGCGCCTCGTTTGATCGCCTCGCGATAGAGATCGTGGCCATCGCCGTCCGGTGTATCCACCGCGATGAACAAGTCTCCTGGGCGACAGCGATGGGCATCACTACAGCAAGCTTCAAAGTGAATGTCCTGCCCGCCAAAGAACTGGCCGTGAGGCAGAAGGTCTCTCAAGCTGACGCGCCCAGCGCGTTCGAAAGTTGACTGCATGTCCTCGGCCTCCTTGCCTGCGGATCACGCCGATAATCGGGCGATCACCTCCCGCATCCTTGCGGGTGACGATGGGCGAACGGTTGCGGCTAACAGATCATCCGTTCCCGAACTGTTCGATTGCGGAGGGCATTCTGCGGATTTTGTGGAACGTGTCAAGGGAGTTTTATCAGCGACTCACGATGCCGCTAGCGACGGTCGATGGTTGCGGCCACGACATCGTTTCCAAGTGGCTCGCCTTCACCAAACATCGCGATACTCGCGGCGGGTCAGGTGTGCGATGTCGACGTCGTTCGTGGCGCGCATCGTGTCGTGATCCCAGTCGATCGCTCGGCCTGCTCGAAGCGCGACATTGCCGAGCAAGCAGATTTCGGTCAGGCGTGCGCCGTAGGAGAAATCGCATTGTGTTGGCCGTTGTTGCTTACAGGCCGTAAGCCACTCTTGGTGATGCGTCGGGGGAGCGTTTGGCGACGGGTCCGGCAATTCGATCCGCTGGCCTGGTTCCCGCGGAATGACCGTCGGTCGCGCGCCATGTGTGGGCACGAATAACTTGGCGCGTTCACCCAACAGCAGCACGCCTTGCGACGGCAATCGTTGGAGGCCGGTGACGGCTTCGGGTGGTTGATTGTCACCGTCATACCAAGTCAATCGTACTGCGGGAAGTTCGCCGCGTGCGGAGAATTCGTATCGCACGACGCTGGCTGTCGGGAACGATTCGTCGGTCAGATCGGACGACTCGGCGGAGATTCGCTGGGGGGAGTGTAAGTCCAACGACCAGATGACCGGGTCGAGCAGATGCGGTCCCATGTCTCCCAAGGCTCCGCACCCAAAGTCGAACCAACCACGCCAGCCGCTCGGATGATAGGTCGAATCATACGGGCGTTCGGGGGCGGGACCGAGCCACAGGTTCCACGCCAGTTCCGGTGGAGGTGGGGCCTGCGAGGGCGGGCGTTCGATGCCTTGCGGCCAAATGGGGCGGTTGGTCCAAGCATGGACTTCCGTCACGGCTCCGATGGCTCCCGATTGAACGATTTGAATCACGCGTTGGTAGCCCACGCTGGCATGATGCTGATTGCCAGTCTGAGTAACGACACCGTATTCCGTCGCCGCCGCCTGCAACTGACGCAGCTCCCAAATCGAATGGGCCAATGGCTTCTCGCAGTAGACGTGTAAGCGGCGTTGCATGGCTCCCAGTGCGGCGTGGAAGTGCGTATGGTCGGGAGTACTGACCACGACGGCATCGAGATCGGGATGGTCGAGCAACTCGCGAAAATCCACGTACGTTTTCGCCGCGGGGTGTCGCGTGGCCATTTCGTTGAGGTATTGGGCGTCGATGTCACATAAGGCGACAATCTCTTCGGTCAAGACCTCGGCAAGATTCGAGGCCCCTCGGTTGCCGACTCCGATTACACCGATCTTCAATTTTTCCCCGGACGAGTTCGCGCCAGGCTCGGTCGCGAAACCAGCGGACACTACGGGCAGCGACAGAGCACAGGCCGTTTGTTTCAGGAAATCGCGGCGATGGCGTTGATACGACATGGTGACTGGCTCTATGTCAGTTGACTTCGATCGATTATTCTCA
>JBGTHH010000488.1:0-4185 GCA_041746275.1 Pirellulaceae bacterium
GACGCCGCTCTGCGCCCAGCCGACGAACAGAGCTTGGGACAATAGATCGCCGTTGAGGAAACCAAAGTAACCGATCAGGATGCCTTGCCACGTCCAGCGCGCCCAGCGATTCCCCCGCAGTCGCGTTAGGCTGATGATCATCGCGCCGCCGAGCACCAACAACGTGCCCACATCGCGGCGAGCGACGACGATCCGGCGCGGGCTGCTTGGTGTGGGTTCGAGTGCCGCTCGCGCGGCCAGCGGCAAGCTGAAAGCCACGGCCAGGCTGGTCATCGTGGCTCCTGAAACACCCTCGATCCGTGCCTCGCGAATATCCAAGTTCGCCAGTTCCTCCAACGACCGATCGTTGAACAGACGCGTAAAATAGCGATCCTCTTGAACATACTGCACGTACGGCTCGTTGTCGTAGCTTCGTCGAAGCTGGATGCCCTGGACACGCTGCTCGGCATCCAAAGCAATCAGCGTATCGGTTGGCCCTTGGTAGCCCATCACATGATCCGCTGCGGGTGACGTCCGCAGCACCGATCCCAACCGCACGCCGTCGGCCGCGAAGACATTGTGGAGCATTGTCGATGAGGCCTGGGGTGACAAGCGTGCGGCTTGCGGAAACAACGTCTTGATCTCCTCCAATTCGATGTCTTGCGGAAACCGCAGGGAGGGCTTGGTTCCCGCTAAACGGAAGCCGATTCCTTCGAGAATCGCCAGACTCGTCAACGTCGCGCCGCTGACCGCATCGATCTCGTTGGTCGCCGCCGCATCTTCCCAACTCCGACCCACCAAAGCCGCCATGAACTTTGGATCCTGTCGAATCTGGGCGACATGCTCGGGAGTGTCGCGACTGGACACGATCTCCATGCCGACAACCCGTCCGGAATCGTCAAAGGCGATGACGGTATTGGTTGGTCCCGAGTAGCCGACAATCTGGTCGCTGATTGGCGAAGTCTGGACGACGAAACCGAGCGACTTCGCCTCCGCATCGAGCACCTCCAGCGTGCCGTTCTTCGCGGTGGATGCCGAACTGGTGTCCACGGTCGGGTAGAAGGGTCGTAGCAAGGTGACGTTGATCGACGTCTGGCCGTGTTGTTCTTGCCGCGAAACCATCTCGCGATTTTGATCATGAATGAGCCAGACGATCACTACCATGATCGCCAGCCGACCGAGATGCAGCGTCACCGCGCGCGTGGGAGTCGGATGCTTTGGCATGCACGCGGCAGCTTCGACAATCGGGAGCGAAATCCGCTGTCGATCGCGTCCCACGCTACGGTTCCTCGACGGGCAGCAATTGCACCGCGTCGGCGTGAGCGTTGCCTCCCGCTCCGGTTGTCGAGATCGTCACTTGGCAAGTGGCCTCGGCGGCGAGTTTGACTTTCCCGAGCGAAATGAAGCCGAACTCCAAGGGAGGTGGATTCCGCATGTTGATCTGATGACGCTGCTCGACGCCGCCAGCCTTGACCAGCACCGGAACCGCATTGCCTCGATTCTCATGCTGACCGTACGACAGTCGAACCTCATAAACACCGGCCTTCGGGGCGGTTGCGGTGAAGGTGATCGAGGCTTGACTGTTGTTTCCGGCGTACAGATAGCCGTATCCGACGTAGCCCCTCAAGCCCGTGCCGTGCGTCCACGTTCCGGACTGAGTGGCCTGCGTGTCGTCGATGACGATTCCGGGCAAGGTCTCGGGATCGATCCCCGTCGGTGGTCCCTCGGCGCTCGCGCGCGGAACGTTCGCTGGCATCTCGATCTTGTCAAACACCGTTTCGCGGCGGGCCTGGCCGGGCAATTCCAGAAGTTGTTTGAGGTCCGCGAGATAGTGAGTATAGACCTCGCGCGGCTGGCAATCGTGCAGCACGCAGATCGAGGCGGCTTTCCCCACGACTTCGCCCATCATGCCGCAAGTCTTCATGACACGCGTGGTTCCCAGGGCCTCGTGAGTCACGCTGATGTTACGGCCCGCCATGAACAGGTTTTCGATGTTGCGGGAATAGAAGCAGCGATAGGGAATCGGGTAACCATACAAACGGTCGATGCGCTGATCGTGTTCGGCGATCGAAATGAACGGGTTATCGGGAAACTTTTCGGCGTACTGTTGTTTCGGGTAATGCAGATCGATCGACCAGGTGCTGGGGACGCAGCCATCCGGGAACTTGCGTTTGTTCACGATATCATCCTGCGACAACACAAGATCTCCCATCAGCCGCCGCGACTCGCGCGGACCGCCGATATACGCGATCCAAGCCAGTCGGGCATGGCGATGCTCGTCGCGCCCGTCGCGATTCTTCATGGCATTGAAGGCCCCATAGACTGCTCTCAAGTTCCAGTCGCGAATCGACTCGGCACCGCCGAGGGGATCTTTGTCGAAGCCACTTTCCCAAAACCATTGGCCGTGATGGTCGCGCGGGTAGGGAAAGTCCTTCATATCGAGATCGAGTGCCCAAGGTGTCTGCGGGAACTCGACGGGCTGATCCGCTTCATCCCACACCCACATGTTGCTCATCCCCATGCGGCCTTCGGGAGTCATCTCCCAGTCGGCTTCAGCCAAGTAGCCGATCGTGCCGTGCCCTGTGGCATCCACGAACAAGCGGCCGCTGAATCGCTTATGTTCGCTGGTCCGCGTATCGAAGGCATGTACGGCCACGAGGCGTTTGTTGTCGAGTTCGACTTGGTAGGCGTGATGATCCAGGAACAGATCGATGTTTTTCTCCGCGCGGACCACGGCTTCTTTGACTTCATCGCCAAACTCTTCGGCGCGGCCGGGCGACTTGGTCGCGCGATCCGCGAACTAATCGACGATCTCGCCAATCCGGGGAAACTCGCCGCGACGAATCAGACCCATGGCCCAGACACGCACTTCACTCGATCCATTGCCACCCAAAACCGGCCGATTCTGAATCAGGGCAACCTTGCAGCCCATCCGCGCGGCGGAAATCGCCGCCCCCATCCCGGAATAGCCTCCGCCAATCACCACCAAGTCATAGCCCGCTTTCTCGGTGGGCGTCTCCGCCAATCCCAACAAGTCGCGTCGCCACGCCGGCAAAATCTGGCTCTCGTTGGGTGGCGGCGAACCTTCCTTCGTGAAATAAATCGCATCGCACCGGCCATCGAATCCGGTCAAGTCGTGCAAGGCGAGCTGCACGGTCGTCCGCTGTATCTCGACCATGCCGCCAGCGTGCCAGAACCAATCCTTGCCGCGCGTTCCAAAGGTCTCCGCCAGCGGCTGTCCATCGATCAGCAATTGAAAGCGGCCCGGTTGACCAGGCGCGTCCCAACGAGCGACCCAGTCCATGGTTCGCACAAAGACATGGTACTTGCCGGTGGATGGGAACGTGACGGTGGTCGTCGCATCGGCGAGAGGCCGCCCCATCCCGTGCGCGAGCAGGTAGGGGGAACCCATGGTGTCGATGAACTGCGTGTCGAGAACCCAACCGCCGTGTTGTTCAAAACTCTCGGCTTCCACCAGGACTTGCTCGACGGCCGCAGCACTGCCCGTGACCAACAGCGACATCCACAAGAGCAGCGAGAACAAGCGAGACATGGTTTGATCCTTGTGATAAATCTGATGGCTAAGCATTTACAGCATGTTCGCACAAACCCGTGATGCACGACTCCTTTATATCACGTGGAGCACTGGCTGAGCATCACTGACCGAGGAGATTGGCCTTCGTGTTGTCGGCATCGGCTCCGTCCAACGGCCACGATCATGGAGTCGATCAGCGTTTGTATCCACCGTTGATCGGCACGATCTGACCAGTCAGGAAGTTAGAGGCGGGCGACGCGAGAAAGCGAGCCGCATTGGCGACATCTTGTGGCGTTCCCCAGCGACCAAGCAACGCCTCACGCTGCGCCCGCTCTTGCCAATACTGCGGCGCGGATTGGCCCCAGGACGTCTTGATCCAACCCGGAGCCAGGCAATTCACGCGCACTTCGGGAGCCAGCGATTGCGCCAAGCTCTTGCTGAACGCCATGACCGCTCCCTTGATCGTCGCGAACATTTCGCCGCTATCGCCAGCCATGCCGTGTTCCGCTTGATCCCAGCCCATGTTCAGGATGACGTGATCTCCTGGACCGCTGCTTGCCTGTTTCATGCGTGTGCCGACCAAACGCGACAAGTGCATCGTCGCCGCGACGTCGACATTCCAGAGCAAGTTCAGTTTGTCGGCGAATGATAACGTGGCGTGGGAGCCGGTT
>JBGTHH010000489.1:0-2569 GCA_041746275.1 Pirellulaceae bacterium
GCCTTGCTGCTTGTTGGCTCAACGCTGGTGTGCGCGGTCAGCACGATCGACGCCGCGGACATCGCGCCTCCATTGAGCGAGCGTTTCGCCAACGCCGACATCCAAGAATCCCCGAGTTTCCAAAAGCACGTGGTCCCGCTCTTTGGGCGACTCGGCTGCAATGGCCGAGCTTGTCATGGTTCGTTCCAGGGACGTGGCGACTTCCGCCTGTCGCTGTTCGGCTACGATTTCAAACTCGATCACGAAGCTTTGCTCGATGCCAAGAGCCCCCGCGTCAATCGCGAGAATCCGTTGGAAAGTTTGATCCTCGCGAAACCCACCGACGAGGATCTGCACGAAGGTGGCCAACGCTACGAAAAGGACTCGTGGCAATATCACGTATTCCGGCGTTGGGTCGAAAGCGGTGCGGCGTTTGAGGAAAACCAAGTTCAGAAATTACTGGAATTGAAGCTGGTCCCCGATGAGATCCAGTTCAGCCAGACGGGTGAACAGGTTCAGTTCCAGGCCATTGCCATTTGGGAGGACGGTAGCCAGGAAGATGTGACGCCCCTCTGTCGCTTTCAAACGAATGATGACCAAATCGCGGTCATCGACGAAAACGGACTGGTGACGGCGACCAACACGGGAGATACGCATCTCGTCGTCTCCTACGATCAAGCGGTCGTCGCAGTTCCTGTGATTCGTCCCGTCACGGATCGTGTGGCGGCGAACTATCCCGCAGTCGAGACCACCACAAAGATCGATGAATTGGTCGTCAACAAACTTCGCAAGCTCGGCATCGTACCGTCGGATCGCTGCACTGACGCTGAGTTCCTGCGACGCGCGCGGTTGGACATCACCGGCACCCTGCCGACGCCTCAAGAGGTCGAGGAGTTCCTAAAGGACGAGTCTTCGGACAAACGCGTCAAACTGGTCGATCGTTTGTTGGAAACCCCGGCCTATGCGGCTTGGTGGACTACCAAGCTCTGTGACTTCACGGGCAACAACGAGCAACAACTGAATAATGCCAGTCCGTTACGCGACAGCCCTTCGCGGCAGTGGTACGAGTGGATTTATAAGCGTGTGGCCGACAACACGTCGTATGATAAGCTCGCCGAAGGCATCATCACCGGAGTGAGCATGAAGGAAGGGCAGACGTATCGCGAGTATTGCGAAGAGATGAGCCAAATCTATCGCGATCAAGACAAGTCGTATGCTGACCTGCCGAACATGACTTACTTTTGGGCCAAGACGGATTTTCGTGACGTCGAGGCCCGGGCGATTGGCTTCGCCTACTCGTTCATGGGTCTGCGCATTCAATGTGCCCAGTGCCACAAACATCCCTTCGATCAATGGTCGAAGAACGATTTCCATCAGTTCAAAAACTTCTTCGCCCGAGTTACCGTGGGCAATGCCAACAACGCCGGGCGGGAGTTTCGCCAAGAGTATACGGCCTTGGTAAAGGAACTGGGTTTGGAGGACAAGCGAGGCAACCAGCTCACCCGAGAACTGCCGGCGTTGCTTAAACAAGGCAAAACCATTCCCTTCCCTGTCACAGCGGTGTCGCGGGCTTTGCAACGGACCCGCAACCCGGATGGAGAGTATCCGTCGTTCGATTACGGAAAACTGCTCGGCGGTGACGTGGTCGACGTCAAGTCGGTGGATGATCCCAGAACGGAGTTGATGGACTGGTTGCGAAGTTCCGAAAATCGTTTCTTCGCTCCCGCGTTCGTCAACCGCGTGTGGGCCTCGTATTTCCACCGCGGCATTGTGACTCCCGCCGATGATATGAGTCTGGGCAATCCTCCCAGTAACAAGCCGTTGCTCGACTACCTGTCTCAGGGCTTCATCGCGAGCGGCTTTGATATGAAATGGCTGCACCGCGAGATTGTCACCAGCGACACCTATCAACGAAGCTGGCAAACCAACGAAACGAATGCCAAGGACGAACGGAACTTCAGCCACGTGATTCCCCGACGGTTGCCGGCCGAGGTCGCTTATGATGCCGTCCAACAAGCCACAGCATCGGACGAACGCATTGAGGCTTTGGTGTCCAGCAATAGTGGTCGCGCCATCGCGCTGCCCGAAGCGAGTGCTCGCCGCAACGCCAACAACAATGATCTAAATTTCGCGTTGTCCGTCTTCGGGCGTTCGACGCGCGAGAGCAATTGCGATTGCGATCGCAGCGAGGAGCCGGCTTTGTTGCAGACCGTCTATTTGCAGAACGACGCCAACGTGCTGAATATGATCGGCGAGCGTCGTGGAAGCTGGCTCGATCAAGTGGCGCAGGAGATCGCCGCTCCTGAAGCGGACGGTTTCGCTCAGATCAATCGACGGATCGCGTCGTTGGAGACCGAACTTGCCAATCTGGAAAGGAGACTCCCGCGGCTAAAGAAGAACGCGAACGAGAAGATGTTACAGCAGGCGGAAACTCGCCAGAAACAACTCAAAAAGCAAATCACGGGCTTACAAGGCGAATTGGCCGCGAAACAAGAGCAGACCGAGTTGGATAGCAAGATGCTCGAAAAGTTCGTGACTCAAGCCTACCTGCGTTCGGTGAGCCGCTATCCCACTCCGAACGAACTGGCCC
>JBGTHH010000490.1:0-6624 GCA_041746275.1 Pirellulaceae bacterium
GCGAGAAATCTATCTCGACAACAATGCACATGTTACCGGCGTTGAACGATTGTTGGGACGCGGTAACGTAAATCGCTACTTGACTGTTTTGATAATCATCGCGTGGGAGATGAAACATGACGGCCGGTGTTGAATACGAGATTCTTGACATGGTTGACGAGGAAGAGTTACTTCTCTTGTTTCAGGAGTATGTTGCGAATTGCATTGACGACTCGACACCATCGTCAGTCATTCATCCAATTAGTTTTGATGACTGGATCGAAACGTACTATCAAAGGTCACGTTCGGAGCGAACCGTCGTCATTACCGTAACGCTAAATTGGGAAAAGGCAGCACGTGGCTACCTCTGCGGCGGAACTTCGCAAGACTACCGTATCCGCATTCCCAGAGAAATGATAAGCGAGGCAGGTGGCGTTGTGGACGACGTTGGGATACGGCGAATTTGCGGAAAGTTTGCCAACCGAATGAATCGCCGACTGCCTACCGTTGTGTTTCGTGGAAAGCGTACCTATTCTTGGGCATGGTCCTAACCTAGCTACGATTGTGATTAATGGTAGGTTCAATTCGAGTTCGTGAAGAAGTGCGACTCGCTACCGCATGCTGAACAGACGCGAGTGAAAGTCTGCCCTTTTTTGCTGATGCGGAACTTCTTATCGCAACCTTCGCATTTGAAATCGATCGGGGTATTCTTTGAGCAACAGCGACATTTGAAATAGTAGCCGTATTGGCCATACGTAATTTCAATGTCGTGACTTCGGCAATGGCGACATGCCTGTGATGCTGGCGACGGAGTTGGCAATGGCGTTGTTAATGGTGGTGGAGGAGGCACAGCGGTGCGTTCCCTCACGGCGGTCGTGGTTGTCGACGGCAAGGGCGGGCCTGAGGTGATCGGCGGCGGTTCGACGGCGATCCCAACCTCCCTATGCTCGCGAAGCAGGAACTCGCAAATGGCGTCGACTTCTTCATTTGTAAACGGAAAAAGGTCGTCCTCTTCAAGTCTTTTCGCCGTCTCTTTGTCGGCCAAGAGCTGCCGCATCATCCCACCCAAGCCACTTGCTTTCGTGTGACGATCGATAATCTGTTGAATCTCAAAGCTTGCTCGATCAGCTTTCACGAGTTCTGGCGGATCGCAGTTGCATCGCCTGATCTCGCCTTGATCTGAGATGGCGACGAACGTCTTGAACCGTTGGTTACTGAATGACCACTGCACCATCCCCAACAGTACTTTACGGAGGAGTGCTTCTTTGTGATCGTTCAACAGCGACTTAAGAAGCTGCTTTTGCAGCTCGACCTGCGCAATCGGCGACTTTATGGCCGTTCGTTGGCGACCATACACTCGCACGAATTCAAGTTGGGGATTCACCTCCAGTGTACCCGTCACTGACTTGCTTTCGATAAGTGCCAGTCCAAATCGATGTAGCACCAGATGGTCGATCTGCCCAACTTCGTCGTTTCGAACGAATCGCAGGTCATTAAACACACGGACATCCAGCGCGTCACCGAAAGCTCGTCGCAGGTAGAAGGCCATCTGCTTCTCGGCTTCATAGCCTGCTCGAGCGAACTTGTCGGCTGGAGCGGCAACAGCCTTTTCTTTGATGATCATCGGGTTACTCCGCCAATGGGATGCAAAATCAGTGATAAGCTACCGAACTTTGGGAGTTCTGCTAAGTCAAACCGCACCCAGATAAACATTGCTCCGATGCCAATCGAGAAAGTGCTCAGCAATTGCGACGTTCCGTGGCTGGACGGCAAACGTTCGGCTTTTCAACGATTCCAGCGGCAGGCCACCGTCGCTCTGTGCCACAAACACGTCGGCAATGCGAATGCGTTCCTCCTCGTCGATACCCAGGATTCCTTTATCGAACGCCCAGTGATGTAGCTTGCAAAGGGCGATGCCGTTGGCGACCTCATCTGGACCACGGTACGAATGCCACTGGACGTGGGCCGCGTCGATGCCCGTGGCTTGTCCGTTGAGTACCGCATGGAAACCACAAAACGCGCAGCTATAGCGAAAGTTCTCCAGGACATCGATGGTAAACTGTCGATCGCGCTGCCGTCGCCGCTGACTGTCCAGGCGATCGAGCCCCAAGTCATCTCGAATATCACCGTGCAATGTTTCGGGCCACCACTGCTGCAGGATCGCATCAACCACCCGCGCCCTCGCGTCGCTGGAGCTGCGGAGCAACTGATAAACCTTCGGTGGAAATGCACCGTACGAATTTGGATTACGCAGATCGGAAACCAATACGGTCTTGCCTGGCCCGTACTCTCGTTGCAATCTGAGTATCCAAAATGGCGACGACCGCAAATGGCTAAAGGGCTGCTCGGGCCTGGGACCGCTGTCGGTCGGCCGACCGCCATGTTCGCGGATCAAACGTTCGAGTTGCTTCTCGATGTCGTCGAAATGAAACCGGTTCTCCTCGACACGATTGTTCTCGATTCTCGACACCAAGAGAAGCACGAGTAGCGGCTTTTTTAACGCTGCCCCTAAACGGCCCGATCCATGCAGCTTCATGGAGCGAATTTGCTCCAGCAGTTCATCCAACTCTTGAAGCTCCTCGAATTTCATAGCGTCAGTCGCGATTCGCTGAAGATCACAAGAGTCGGACCGTACCCACGGACAGCTAGTGCGGCAGCAATCTGTCTCTCACCGCTGAGCTGAATGATACCGGATGGAGACATTTTCTTCCAACGCGGTGATCGGGGTCCCCAAGTTGAACGAGAATGCCATTGAGACTCGTTCCCGGGCTCCCGCCTGGGAATGCCAGGCCCCTGAGGCTCCGCCTCCGGTCCGCTGGGTTCACCGAGCCGTTCGGTGCCGTCGTGGTTGAGGCGGAGACTTGGCCGTTGCCGAAGATATGTCAAGCCCGAGAGAGGCGGAGCCTCGAATGCGGTGCGCTGGCCAGCGGGAGCCAGACAGCGAGGAAAACGAAGGGAACGGTGCGGATCGGGCACCCGGATTGTCGCACGAGCCACGCACCCTTCACCTCCAACTGGCATCACGACCAAGTCAGCATCGGGATTGTTTTGGAGCTGCGGCGTGAGATTAAGCCGCTACGGCCAATGCTCGGCGTCGAAGATACCTTCGGCATGTTCGCCGACGATCCGGAGTTCGACGAGATTGTTCGTCTGGGCCGCGAATATCGGGAACAGGCAAATGCCGAAGGCGAATGATGCCACCTTGCTGAGCCGCAACCGCAAGGACTTTGACATGGTGCCCGGTCTGCGCGTGGAAGATTGGTTGTCGTGAAGTAAGACTCGTTCCCAGGCTCTCGCCTGGGAATGCCAGGCTCCTGAGGCTCTGCCTCCCGTCCTCTGGGTTCAGCGTGCCGATCGGTGCCTTCGTGATTGAGTCGGAGACTCGGCCGGAACCGAAGCTGTGCCAAGCCCAGGAGGCGGGGCCTCGAATGCAGGGCGTTCCCCGGCCGGAGCCAGGGAACGAGGAGCGATCGCCGGCGGGAGCAAGGCAGCGAGAGTATCGATTTTCGAGTAGCGGTCACTTCAGCAACTTCGTTAGCCACCGAGGCAGTGGGCTTTGGCGGAACGTCCGTTGGCCGTGCTCGAAGATAGCGACGCGGCGGAACGGGCTGTCCAAATTGTCGTTATCGAAGATCATGACATGAGGCAATTTGTCTGCTCGGAATTCTCGCCGCGACATACGAATCCAAGTCCAGCTCCCGGGCCAACACAGCGGCGTTGACGAAGTCGGTCGGACTCGCTTTTCAACCGGCTGTTACCGCGAGGCGTTCTGACGGCGCGCGTAGTCGGCTCCGATCGAACGGCGGGGAACTTCCACGGGGAGCGGTTGAACATCAAACGTGATTCCAGCCAAAGTCCGCGGTTGCAGACCCAAGGAAGCGTGGCCAGGAATTTCACGACGCGTCGCGCCGTACACTTGCATGACCTTGTGTACTGTGGGGTGAATCTCGATCTTGCCATCGGCGCGAGGTTCGCCCACCGACTCGAAACTGCCCACCGTCACGAAGCTCTCGATGCGGTCATGAAACTCATAGGCATCGACCCCTTTGGCGCGCAGCGCGACCGTCAAGCGATGCGCTTTATCGGCGGCGATGTCGAGTTTGTCCGTGACCTTGCCCGTGCGTTGAATGTCTTCGATCTCCTGGGTATTCATCGTGTCCTTGCCGCTGAACGAAGCCACGCGAACCGTAAATCTCCCCGGATTCTTGAGCAGGCTGTGTTCCACGTTCTGATTGAGCTTTAACACAAAATCATCCAGTGCGCCGGTCGCGAAGTACTCCTCGGGTAAATGCGGATTCCGCGTGGCGAACGCACTGCCCATCGGTCCCTTGCTACGCTTCGCCGGGTCATGGTTCACCCGTTGGAAACTCTGACGCAGTCCTACAAACCACTGGCTCGACTTCTGACGTTTCGTCACATCTAAACAATCGGGTCGGGCGTGCTTGATCTTGTCCAGAGTTTTTTGCAGCGCTGGGTCGTGAGGCGAATCGAAGTTACCGACGAGCACCGCATAGGCATCGAAACGCGAGTAGTTCGCGTGCTTCATTTTGGCCGGGCCGCCGGTGTAGCGGTCGATCGTTTTCCCTTCGACGCTCTCCGAGAAATCAAAAACCTTTTCGTCGATGTAGGCCGGCAAGTTGAATCGCTTCCTCAATTCAAGCACCAACTCCATCGCCTGTTCGCGCGCCCCTTCGCCGGCGAAACTCGCGGCCAAGATCAACCAAGGTCCATCTTGTTCTTGGAGTTCATAACTTTGATTCGGATCCGCTCCCACACTCGGCTTGAACGGAATGAACGAAACCCACCGAGTGTCGGCGCGGCCCATCGGCAGTTGCATTAGTCCCAGAGCGAGCAGGAAGACCAGGCCAATCCGCAATCCCATGTGTAGATCCTTACCGAGCACGATGGAGCTATCGGCATGCGTGCCGTGACGAGTCCGAAAGACGAGACGAATGTCAACGAGAAGGGAGCGCGTGACGAATCCGCCAAACGCGAGTCGAGAAACTATCACAACCCGCGCCGCGATACCAGAGCGAAAAACGGGCGATTCAAATCCAGAAATCCAGAGGTGCGTGCTGGTTCTGCTATACTAGCGAAGCAAGGCTCGTTCGCTCGCTACCCTACATCGGACCACGTGACTTCCCGGGGAAGAGCGGACATGCCTCCAATAGCTTCCGGAGCCCATTCGACCTTTTGTGCCCCCGCAACCATCCCCTGCCGAGGAACCTCCGACATGACTACTCCCGATCGCTTGATGGAAGTTTACTCCACCGATGACGCTAGCGAAGCCGAAGTCCTACGTTCCGCGTTACATGCCGAAGGTATTAAGTGCGAGATCGACGGCGAACGCCAAGCGGGCTTTACCGGCTTGACGTCGCTGGAGATCAAACTGTTGGTGCTCGAATCCGACTTGGATCGAGCCCAGCAGTTTATCGACAGCCACCAGCGGTAAGCCGACTCGGCTGCTTCCGTCTAAATTAGACGTCCTTCAACGCACTGGTGATATCGAGCACCGCTTGTTTGCCGTCCGCATAGAGCATCATGGTGTTCTCGGCGGCGAACAAGGGATTCGGGATGCCAGCGAAACCGGGACTGAGGCTGCGTTTGATCACGATCACCGTCCGAGCCTTATCGACATCAATGATGGGCATGCCGGCAATCGGACTTTGCGGATCGGTCTTGGCGATTGGGTTTACGACGTCATTCGCTCCGATCACGATCGCAACGTCGCAAGTTTCCATCGTGGGATTGATGGCATCCATTTCGATCAGTTTGTCGTAGTCGACATCCGCTTCCGCCAGCAGGACATTCATGTGGCCTGGCATGCGTCCCGCCACGGGATGAATCGCGTATTCGACGGTCGTGCCGCGATCCTCGAGCAACTTGCCGAGATTGCGCACCGCGTGTTGGGCCTGGGCGACCGCCATGCCATAACCGGGGACGATCACCACGCGCTGAGCGGTCTCGAGGATCAACGCCACATCATCGGGCGTGGTGCTGCGAACGTTGGCGTAGATCTCGTCCACATTTCCCATCGAAGTGCCGGCCTCCATCACGCCAAACAGCACGTTCGCCAGCGAGCGATTCATCGCCTTGCACATCAATTGCGTCAGGATCACGCCGGAGGCACCCACGAGCGAACCCGCGATAATGAGGACGTTGTTATCGATCACGAATCCCGTCGCGGCGGCCGCGATTCCCGAGTAGGAGTTCAACAGCGCGATCACCACCGGCATGTCGGCACCGCCGATCGGATTGGTCAGCAAGACGCCCAGCAGGGAGGCCACCAGACAGATGACGACGTACAACGTGATATGCACGCCGATCTGATTGCTGGTCAGCATGGCGATGGTCAGCAGGACAATGAGCAGCCCCAAGCCACCGTTGATGACTTGCTGCAAGGGAATTCGAAAGGGCTTTCGCATCCAGCTCAATTCTTGCAGCTTGCCGAAGGCGACCAAGCTGCCCCAGAACGTGACGGCACCGATGATGCCCGAAGCGGCGGTCGCGATCAGCACGTCGGAAGCCATCCGCTCGCCGCCCAGTCGACTGAACAATTCTGCGGCCGCCACAAAAACCGACGCCGCACCGCCGAAGCCGTTGAACAACGCCACCAACTGAGGCATCGCGGTCATCTGAACGCGT